>RXJO01000581.1:19258-22376 GCA_003987795.1 Curvibacter sp. | reverse complement strand
GATGGTGGTGACGCTGAGCCCCTTCAAGACCAACCTCGACATCAGCGACGTGCTGTTGCCGATCGCTCCGTTCACAGAAACCTCGGGCAGTTTCGTCAATGCCGAAGGGCGTCTGCAAAGTTTCCACGCCGTGGTCAAGCCCCTGGGCGAAACCCGGCCGGCCTGGAAGGTGCTGCGCGTGCTGGGCAACATGCTGGGTTTGAATGGTTTTGCAGATGAGTCTTCGCAAGACGTTCTGGCTCGTGCAGCGCTGGTTCCGGCCGGCAGCCAGCAGGTGGCCAGCGCTCAGCTGAGCAACGACACCGGCGCTGCCATCCGCGCCTCGGTGGCTGTCGAATCGGCTCCGGTGACGGCTTCCATCTACCAGCTTGACGGTTTGGTGCGCCGCTCGCCGTCCCTGCAATTGACGGCCGATGCACGGTCGACCACGAACGAGGTGACCGCATGATCGACGCGCTGTACAACGCCGGACTGGGCTTGCTGCCCGCCAGCTGGTGGACTGCGGCCGCCTGGCCTGTGATCTGGATCCTGCTCAAGATCGTGGCCGTGCTGGCACCGCTGATGGGCGCTGTGGCCTACCTCACGCTGTGGGAGCGCAAGCTGCTTGGTTTCATCCAGGTGCGTTATGGTCCCAACCGGGTCGGGCCTGCCGGTCTGCTGCAGCCGATCGCCGATGCGGTCAAGCTGCTGACCAAGGAGCTGATCCGCCCGGACGCCGCCAGCAATGGCCTGTTCCGTCTCGGTCCCATCATGGCCATCATGCCGGCGCTGGCCGCCTGGGTGGCGATTCCTTTCGGCCCCGAAGTGGCTCTGACGAATCTGAATGCCGGTCTGTTGCTGATCATGGCCATCACCTCGATCGAGGTCTATGGCGTCATCATCGCGGGCTGGGCCTCGAACTCCAAGTACGCCTTCCTGGGCGCGCTGCGCGCCTCGGCCCAGATGGTGAGCTACGAAATCGCCATGGGTTTTTGCTTCCTGGTGGTGCTGATGGTCAGCGGCAGCATGAATCTGTCGGTCATCGTCGCAGGCCAGGCCAAGGGTGTCGCGGCCGGCCTGGGTCTGAATTTCCTGTCCTGGAACTGGCTGCCTCTGCTGCCGATCTTCATGGTCTACCTGATCTCCGGCGTGGCCGAGACCAACCGTCACCCGTTTGACGTGGTGGAAGGTGAGGCCGAGATCGTGGCCGGTCACATGGTCGAGTACTCGGGCATGGGCTTCGCGATCTTCTTCCTGGCTGAGTACGCCAGCATGTGGCTGGTGTCGATTCTGGCTGTGCTGATGTTCCTGGGTGGTTGGCTGTCGCCGATCGACCACGCCATCTTCAACGCGGTGCCGGGCTGGATCTGGCTGGGCCTCAAGACCTTCATCGTGGTGTCCATGTTCATCTGGATCCGCGCCACATTCCCGCGCTTCCGCTATGACCAGATCATGCGTCTGGGCTGGAAGATCTTCATCCCGGTCACCCTGGTGTGGCTGCTCGTGGTGGGTTTCTGGATGCAGAGCCCCTGGAACATCTGGAACTGAGTGGGCAAGAACATGACAGTCGCTGCAGCTTCCCCTTTTTCGCTCGCGGACTTCCTGAAGAGCTTCATGCTTTTCGAGTTGTTCAAGGGCATGGCCATGACGGGCCGTTACGCCTTCAAACGCAAGGTGACGGTCCAGTTCCCCGAGGAAAAGACGCCTCTTTCGCCGCGCTTCCGTGGCCTGCACGCCTTGCGCCGTTATGACAACGGCGAAGAGCGCTGCATTGCCTGCAAGCTCTGCGAAGCCGTCTGCCCGGCCATGGCGATCACCATCGAGTCCGACGTGCGTGCCGACGGTTCGCGTCGCACCACCCGCTATGACATCGACCTGACCAAATGCATCTTCTGTGGCTTTTGCGAAGAGAGCTGCCCGGTGGATTCGATCGTGGAGACGCATATTTTCGAGTACCACGGTGAAAAACGGGGCGACCTGTACTTCACCAAGGACATGCTGTTGGCGGTGGGCGACCGTTACGAGAGCGATATTGCGGCTGCCAAGTCGGCAGACGCGAAATACCGTTGATCAGCTTCCTCGCCTGAACCCTGAAAAGATCTGATTCATGGACGCCAAGACTGGTTTCTTCTATCTCTTCTCGGTGGTGCTGCTTTTTGCAGCCTTCCGAGTGATCACGGCGCGCAACCCTGTGCACGCTGTCCTCTACCTCATGTTGGCCTTTTCCCAGGCCTCGGCCGTCTGGCTGCTGCTCAAGGCCGAATTCCTGGCCATCGCCCTGGTACTGGTGTACCTGGGCGCGGTGATGGTGCTGTTCCTGTTCGTGGTGATGATGCTCGACATCGATGTCGACAGCATCCGCAAGGGCTTCTGGAAGCATTTCCCGCTGGCTGCATTGATGGGCGCCGTGGTGGCTCTTGAAATGGCCGGCGTCCTGCTGGGTGGTTTCCGCCTGACTGAAGAACCGGCCACGGCCGCCATGGCCGAAGCCGCTGCGAAGGGAGTTCAGTACTCCAACGCACAAGAAGTCGGCAAGCTGCTCTACACCCAGTACGTCTACCCGATCGAGATTGCTGCTGTGATTCTGTTGGTGGCGATGATCGCTGCGATTGCCCTGACCCTGCGTCAGCGCAAGGACAGCAAGTTCGTCGATGCGTCCGAGCAGGTACGTGTCAAGGCGCGTGATCGCATGCAACTGGTGAAGGTGGCCGCCACCCGCAAGGCTGAAGCGACCCCTGCCGCTGAACCGGAGCAAGCCAAATGACACTCACTCTTGGACATTTCCTTTCGATCGGAGCCGTGCTGTTTGCGCTGTCCGTGATCGGGATCTTTCTGAATCGCAAGAACCTGATCGTTCTGCTCATGGCCATCGAATTGATGTTGCTGGCCGTCAACATGAACTTCGTCGCCTTCTCTCATTTCCTGGGTGATGTGCACGGTCAGGTGTTCGTGTTCTTCATCCTGACCGTTGCGGCTGCCGAGTCGGCCATCGGTCTGGCAATCCTGGTGCTCTTGTTCCGCAACAAGAACAGCATCAGCGTCGATGACCTCAACACGCTCAAAGGCTAACCAGAGAATCCAACCATGAGCGCAACGCTTTCTGCATCCACACTGCTGGCGGTGCCGCTGGCACCGCTGG
>RXJO01000581.1:8330-19208 GCA_003987795.1 Curvibacter sp. | reverse complement strand
GGCAACTGGATCGGCCGCCGGCTGAGCCATTCGCTGACCATCTTGGGCGTGTTCGTCGCCTTCGTGCTGTCCGCCCTCACTTTCAAGAGCGTGGTCTTTGAAGGGGCGCGTTTCAGCGAAACCCTGTACACCTGGATGGTGGTCGGTGGCCTCAAGATGGAGGTCGGTTTCCTGATCGACAGCCTCACCGCCATGATGATGTGCGTCGTGACCTTCGTGTCGTTGATGGTCCATATCTACACCATCGGCTACATGGAAGAGGACGACGGCTACAACCGATTCTTCGCCTACATCTCGCTGTTCACCTTCTCCATGCTGATGCTCGTGATGAGCAACAACATGCTGCAGCTGTTCTTCGGCTGGGAGGCCGTGGGTCTGGTGTCGTATCTGCTGATCGGCTTCTGGTTCAACAAGCCCACCGCGATCTTCGCCAACATGAAGGCTTTCCTGGTCAACCGCGTGGGTGACTTCGGCTTCATTCTCGGCATCGGGCTGCTGGCGGCCTATGGCGGCACCTTGAACTACGCCGAAACCTTTGCCAAGGCTGACGAGCTGGCCAAGCTGACCTTCCCTGGCACCGATTGGATGCTGGTCACGGTCGCTTGCATCTGCCTGTTCATCGGCGCCATGGGCAAGAGCGCTCAGTTCCCCTTGCATGTCTGGCTGCCCGATTCGATGGAAGGCCCGACCCCGATTTCGGCCCTGATCCACGCGGCAACGATGGTGACCGCTGGCATCTTCATGGTCGCTCGCATGTCGCCCTTGTTCGAGCTGAGCGACACCGCCTTGAACTTCATCATGGTGATCGGTGCCATCACGGCGCTGTTCATGGGTTTCCTGGGCATCATCCAGAACGACATCAAGCGTGTCGTGGCCTATTCGACGCTGTCGCAGCTCGGTTACATGACCGTGGCATTGGGCGCTTCTGCCTACTCGGTGGCCGTGTTCCACCTGATGACCCACGCCTTCTTCAAGGCGCTGCTGTTCCTCGCGGCAGGTTCGGTCATCATGGGCATGCACCACAACCAGGACATCCGCTGGATGGGTGGCGTCCGCAAGTACATGCCGATCACCTGGATCACCTCGCTGATCGGTTCGCTGGCCTTGATCGGTACGCCGTTCTTTGCAGGCTTCTACTCGAAGGACAGCATCATCGAAGCGGTGCATGAAAGCCATCTGCCGGCCGCTGGCTTCGCCTCGTTTGCCGTGCTGGCTGGGGTGTTCGTCACTGCCTTCTATTCGTTCCGCCTCTACTTCCTGGTGTTCCACGGCAAGGAGCGCTTCGATCAGAACCCGGACGCTCACCATGGTCACGACGACCACGGTCACCATGACGATCACCACGAGCCGCACGAATCCCCCTGGGTCGTGACGCTGCCCCTGGTTCTGTTGGCCATTCCGTCGGTCATCATCGGCTACATCGGCATCGAGCCCATGCTGTTCGGTGACTTCTTCAAGGACGTGATCTTCGTCGATGGCGAAAAGCACCAGGTGATGGAAGAACTGGCTCGCGCCTTCCACGGCTCGGCTGCCATGGCCCTGCATGCGGTCAGCACCGCGCCTTTCTGGCTCGCACTGGCTGGCGTGGCACTGTCCTACTACATGTACATGATCAACCCGGCCCTGCCGGCGGCGATCAAGTCGGCCTGCAAGCCGATCTACAACCTGCTCGAGAACAAGTACTACCTCGACTGGATCAACGAGAACATCATCGCCCGCGGTGCGCGTGGTCTGGGTCTGGGCCTGTGGAAGGCCGGTGACCAAGCCGTCATCGATGGTGCGGTGGTCAATGGCTCCTGGAAGCTGGTCGGTTGGGTCGCTGGCTTGGTGCGCTGGGTCCAATCCGGCTACATCTATCACTATGCGCTGGTGATGATCCTGGGTGTGTTTGTCTTCATGACGTATTTCGTCTGGCTCAACAAGTAGGAGAAAAACAAAAATGGGATTGTTGAGTCTTGCAATCTGGACACCGATCGTTTTTGGTGTCGTGCTGCTGGCCTTGGGCCGCGATGAGCATGCCAAGGTGGTCCGCTGGATCGCGCTGATCGGCGCCGTCTGTGGCCTCTTGGTCACCTGGCCGCTCTACACCGGTTTCGAAACCGGGACCTCGGCCATGCAGTTCGTGGAGAACCTGAGCTGGATCGAGCGTTTCAACGTTCACTACCACTTGGGTCTGGACGGGATCTCGTTCTGGTTCGTGCCCTTGACCGCTTTCATCACCGTGATCGTCGTGATCGCGGGCTGGGAGGTGATCACCGAGCGCGTCAATCAGTACATGGGTGCTTTCCTGATCCTCAGCGGGTTGATGATCGGCGTGTTCTCTGCCTTGGATGGCATGCTGTTCTACGTGTTCTTCGAAGCAACGCTGATTCCGATGTACCTGATCATCGGGATCTGGGGTGGTCCGAACAAGATCTATGCCGCGTTCAAGTTCTTCCTGTACACCTTGCTCGGTTCGCTGCTGACACTGGTTGCACTGATCTACCTGTACGCCGCTTCGGGTGGTAGCTTCGACATCCAGACTTGGCACAAGCTGCCGCTGGGCTCGACCGCTCAGACCCTGCTGTTCTTTGCTTTCTTTGCCGCCTTCGCGGTGAAAGTCCCGATGTGGCCGGTGCACACCTGGCTGCCTGACGTGCACGTGGAAGCCCCCACCGGCGGTTCTGCCGTGCTGGCCGCCATCATGCTGAAGCTGGGTGCTTACGGTTTCCTGCGCTTCTCCATGCCGATTGCCCCGGATGCCTCGCGTGAGTGGGCCTGGCTGATCATCGGCCTGTCGCTGACCGCCGTCATTTACGTGGGCCTGGTCGCCATGGTCCAGAAGGACATGAAGAAGCTGGTCGCTTATTCGTCCGTGGCCCACATGGGTTTCGTGACCCTGGGTTTCTTCATCTTCAACGACCTCGGCGTGGCCGGCGGGTTGGTGCAGATGATCGCTCACGGTTTCGTCTCGGGGGCTATGTTCCTGAGCATCGGCGTGTTGTATGACCGCGTGCACTCGCGTGAGATCGCCAGCTATGGCGGTGTGGTGAACACCATGCCCAAGTTTGCAGCTTTCGCTTTGCTGTTCTCCATGGCCAACTGCGGTCTGCCGGGCACGGCTGGGTTCGTGGGCGAATGGATGGTCATCCTGGGTGCCGTACAGGCCAACTTCTGGTTGGGTCTGCTGGCCGCTTCTGCCCTGATCTTCGGCGCCGCCTATACCTTGTGGATGTTCAAGCGGGTCTACCTCGGCCCGGTCACCAACGACCACGTACGCGAATTGACGGACATCAATGCCCGTGAGTTCCTGATCATGACCCTGCTGGCGATCGCTGTTCTGGCAATGGGTCTGTATCCCAAGCCTTTCACCGATGTGATGAACGCGTCGGTCACTGACTTGCTGCAACACGTCGCAGCCTCGAAGCTGAACTGACCAGCCTGACCAGAGAGAAACGAGATGATTGACAAACTCAGCTGGATCACGATCTACCCAGAGGTCATTTTGCTGGCCATGGCCAGCGTGATCGCCCTTCTCGACCTGGGTGTGAGCAACCCGCGTCGCACAGCCACCTACCTGCTGACGGTGATCACCCTGGCGGTGGTGGCGGGCATGCAGGCCCTGTATGCCGACAGCGGCCAGACCTTCTATGGCTTCAATGGCATGGTGGTCAGCGATCCGATGGGCAACTGGCTCAAGTGCTTCGCCTCTGTCGCCGTGCTGGTGACCCTGGTCTACGGCCGCCCTTATGCATTCGACCGCGGCATGCTGCGCGGCGGTGAAATGTTCACGTTGAGCTTGTTCGCCTTGCTCGGCATGTTCGTGATGATCTCGGGCAACAACTTCCTGCTGATCTACCTCGGCCTTGAACTGCTGACGCTCTCGAGCTATGCCCTGGTGGCCTTGCGCCGTGACCATGTCACCTCGTCCGAAGCTGCGATGAAGTATTTCGTGCTCGGCGCCCTGGCCAGCGGTTTCCTGCTGTACGGTCTGTCCATGCTCTACGGCGCGACCGGCTCGCTGGATCTGGGCCAGGTGTTCAAGGCCGTTGGCTCGGGTCAGGTCGACCATCAGGTGCTGGTCTTCGCCTTGGTCTTCATCGTGGCCGGTCTGGCCTTCAAGCTCGGCGTGGTGCCTTTCCACATGTGGGTGCCTGACGTCTATCACGGTGCTCCCACCTCGGTCACCCTGATGATCGGTGGCGCGCCCAAGTTTGCTGCCTTTGCCATCGTCATCCGTCTGTTGGTGGAGGGCTTGCTGCCGCTGGCCATCGACTGGCAACAGATGCTGCTGGTGCTGTCGGTCTGCTCTTTGCTGATCGGCAACCTTGTCGGCGTGGTTCAGACCAACCTCAAGCGCATGCTGGCCTATTCGACGATTTCGCAGATGGGTTTCGTGCTGCTCGGCCTGATCCCGGGCGTGGTCAATGGCACCACCTTGCCAGCGGCCAATGCGTACAGCTCGGCGATGTTCTACGTGGTGGTCTACGTGCTGACCACCCTGGCCACCTTCGGCGTGATCTTGCTGTTGGCCCGTGAAGGCTTCGAGAGCGAAGAGATCTCTGACTTGGCCGGTCTCAATCAGCGCAGCCCCTTCTACGCTGCCGTGATGTCGGTCTGTCTGTTCTCGATGGCTGGCATTCCGCCGCTCGCTGGTTTCTATGCCAAGCTCTCGGTGCTGCAGGCCTTGGTGACCACGGGTGAGACCGCGTACATTGCGCTGGCGATCTTCGCTGTGATGATGTCGCTGATCGGCGCCTTCTATTACTTGCGTGTGGTCAAGGTCATGTACTTCGACCAACCGCTGACCGCCACCACTGTCTCGGCTCCCGCGGATGTCCGAATCGTGATGTCGATCAATGCTGCACTGATTCTGCTGCTGGGCCTTTTGCCTGGTGGGCTGATGACCCTGTGTGCGCGCGCCATCGTCCTGACGCTGGGCTCTTGAGTCGACCGTTGTGAACCAGACAGTTGCTGTTTGGCTGGTCATCCTGGCGGCACTGGTTGCCGCCAACCTGCCCTTTGTCAATCACCGCCTCCTGGCGGTGATTCCATTTCCGGCCGACAAGGCCTTGCACTGGCGTCTGCTGGAGCTGGTGTTTCTCTATGGGGTGGTCGGTCTACTCGCCTGGGGCCTGGAGCAGAGTGCAGGCCAGGCGGCTCCCCAAGGGTGGGAGTTCTATGCGACCACGTTTTGCCTGTTTCTGACGCTGGCCTTTCCGGGTTTTGTCTACCGTTATCTTCTCAAGCACCGCCGTGGTGCCTGACTTCGGTGTTCTGTCATGAAGGTCTTGAACCTGCAGTGTGCCGCCCAGCATGGATTTGAAGGCTGGTTCGCCTCCGAGGCGGAGTTTCAGCGCCAACTCGCAGAAGGCTTGCTGACCTGTCCCGTCTGCGGCGATCACACGGTGCACAAGCTGCCCTCTGCGCCTCGCCTGAACCTCAACGCTTCCCGTGAATCCGCCTCTGCTGTTCAGACCAAGAGGTCCGAGCCGCATCCAGTCTCTGCGTCTGAGGGAGTAGACGCTCCTGCAACAAACGCACAGGCCCTGCACGCGGCCTGGCTGAAGCTTGCCCGCGAGGTGGTCCGGCAGACTGAGGATGTCGGATCCGCATTTGCCGAGGAAGCGCGGCGCATCCACCACGGCGAAGCGCCCGAGCGAGGCATCCGCGGCCAGGCCACCGTTCAGGAGACGCTGGCTTTGGTCGAAGAGGGGATTCCTGTGCTGCCACTGCCTTTGCCTGCGGCAGCCAAAGAGACTTTGCAGTAAGCAGCCTGCGTCAGCTCAGCTCAGCTCAGAAGCTGCATGCTGGCAAAACGGGCATACACGCCGCCCAGGGCCATCAGTTCGTCGTGGCGGCCTTGTTCCACCACCTGCCCCTGATCCAGCACCACGATGCGGTCTGATTTCTGCACCGTGGCGAGCCTGTGGGCGATGACGAGTGTGGTTCGGTGGCGTTCGCCGGCGTTGAGGGCAGCATCCAATGCGGCCTGCACCATGCGTTCGCTCTCGGCATCCAGCGCGCTGGTCGCTTCATCCAGCAGCAGCAGGCGGGGCCGGCGCAGCAAGGCGCGTGCAATCGAGAGCCTCTGCTTCTGGCCGCCACTTAACCGGACACCTCTTTCGCCCAGAAAGGTGTGATAGCCCTGCGGAAGCGCGCGGATGAAGTCGTCGGCAAAAGCTTCGCGCGCCGCCGCCATCACTTCCTCATCAGTGGCCGTGGGCTTGCCGTAGCGGATGTTCTCCAGTGCTGTATTTGAAAAGATCACGGCTTCCTGCGGGACCACGCCGATCTGTGCGCGCAAGGCATCCAAGTCCCAATCGGACAGTGCCAGACCATCGAGGCGGATGCCTTGCGGTGGATCCACATCGTAGAAGCGTTGCAGCAACTGCAACACGGTCGATTTGCCTGCGCCGCTGCTGCCGACCAGGGCCACGGTCTCGCCCGGTGCCACCGTCAGCGAGAAGCGGTTCAACGCAGGCTGTTGAGGGCGTGAGGGGTAGTGGAAATCCACGTTCTCGAACTCGATGTTCACACCCCCGCCCGGGCTCTGGCTGGCCGGCACCCTCTGGCCACTGCGGATGGCGGGTGGGGTGTGCAGCAATTCCATGAGGCGTTCGGTGGCCCCGGCCGCGCGCAGCAGGTCGCCGTAGACTTCGCCCAGTACGGCGGCCGAGCTGGCCAGGATCAGCACGTAGACCACGGTCTGTCCCAACTCTCCGGCACTCAGGGTGCCTCGCATGACGGCTTGGGTGCCTTCGTAGAGGCCCCAGAGCAGGGCGGCACTGGTGGCCATGATCACAAAGGCGACCAGGACCGAGCGGGCCCGGCTGCGCCGCACGGCAGTCTGAAAGGCAGCCTCGGTCGCCGAGATGAAGCGCTCGGCTTCGCGTCGGGTCGCATTGTTCGCCTGCACGGTGCTGACCGCGTTCAGGACTTCGGCGGCGACCGCGCTGGCGTCAGCAACGCGGTCCTGGCTGGCCCGTGAGAGGCGGCGGACTCGACGTCCGAACCAGACCGAGGGTGCCACGATCAAGAGCAGCGCGAGAAAGACCTGGCCCATGACGAGCGGATTGGTCCAGACCAGCATCCCGAGGGCGCCCAGGCCCATCACCCCATTGCGCAGGCCCATGCTCAGCGAAGAACCCACGACGGTCTGCACGAGGGTGGTGTCGGCGGTGAGCCGGGACAGCACCTCACCCGTCTGGGTGGTTTCGAAGAAGGCGGGACTTTGCTCCAGGACATGGGCATAGACCGCATCCCGCAGGTCAGCGGTGATGCGTTCGCCCAGCCAGCTCACGGTGTAGAAGCGTGCTGCCGAAAACACCGCAAGAGCGGCCGCGACACCGAACAACGCGCCAAAGTGCTGGCCCAGTGCGAGGGCCTGCTGGTCACGGTGCGCTGGCAACAGTCCGCCGTCGATCAGGCTGCGCAAGGCCTGTGGAAACACCAGAGTGGCAGCGGCCGCGAGCAGCAAGAACAGCAGGGCCAGACCGATGGCCACCCGATAGGGGGCCAGAAAGGGCAGAAGACCTCCGAGTGCACGGGGGGAGGCTTTGGCAGCAGCAGGGGAGTTCATCGTGAAATGTCTGTTTTGGAGCGGAAGACGCTGTGCTCAGTGTGCTTCGGATTGGCGACTGTACCGTTGCTGCGCCACAAGCACTGTGTTTACACAAAATTAACATTGCAAGAGCAGACTCAGCCTTGACAATAATTGCCTGGGCAAATAATATTTTTCCATGTCATCTGATTCCAAAGACCAGCAGGGCCCATCCGTGCCGGGGTTCTATCGCCCCGAGGCTTACGGGGGCCAGATCAGTGTGGGCTACACCATGCGTCACATCGTCAGGCTGATGGGCCTGGAGATCGATCGCAAGATGGAGCCCCACGGTCTGACCAACGCGCAGTGGATGCCGCTCATCAAACTCTATGAACGCAAGGGTGGCAGCGTCGCTGAGCTGGCTCGCTCCTGCCAACTGGACAACGGCGCCATGACCCGGCTGCTGGACCGGGTTGAGGGCAAAGGGCTGTGTCGGCGGGTGCGATCGCTGTCCGATCGCCGCGTGGTCAATCTGGAGCTGACGCCGGAAGGCGAAGAGGCCGCCCGTGTCATCCCCGAGGTGCTCAGCGCCATGCAAAACAGCATGCTCGAAGGCTTCTCGGAGTCGGAGTGGCTGCAACTCGTCGAATTTCTTCAACGCATTCTCAAGAACGCAGAGCGCATCCAGGCCGAGGCCGAAGCCGTTGCTGCGAAGGGCAAGTCATGATCAAGCACCCCCAGCGCCAGACCGTCCGGCGCCCGCGTTTTCTCACAGCCATGGTTGCCATCGGCGCCGCGGCCGCTTTGTCGGCCTGTGCTGATTTCTCCGGCATCCAAGGCCATGCCAAGCTGCGGGAGCCCGCCAGCCTGGCAGCCGACGGCACCACGGCCAAGGCGGCTCCGTCCCTGCCCTGGTTGCGCTCGGATGTCTGGCGCGAATATGGTGATCCCCAATTGGACGCCTTGCTGGAGCAGGCCCTGAAGGGCAATCCCAGCCTGCAGCAGGCCCGTCTGCGCCTGGAGCGCGCCCAGGCCCAGTCTGGCGTGGCCCGTTCCGCCCTGCTGCCTCAACTGGGCGTCGGGGCTGAGCTCAATCGCGAGCTCTACAGTGCCAACAGCCTTTATCCGCCACCGTTGGCCGGCAGCGTCGATGATTCCGGCACGGTTCAGCTGTCCGGCTCCTGGGAGCTGGACTTCTTTGGCAAGAACCGGTCCGCCCTCGATGCCGCCATCGGTTCCGTTCAGGCGGCGGCAGCCGACGCGCAGGCCGCCCGGCTGTTGCTGGCCAGCAATGTGGTCCGTTCCTATTACCAACTGGCCCGTCTGGGCGCTCAACTGGAAGTGGCGGAGCGCACCCTCGCGCAACGCCAGGAAATGTTGGGCCTGGTTCGATCCCGGCTGGCGGCGGGTCTCGACACCCAGCTCGAATTGCGCCAGAGCCAGGGCAGCATTCCCGAGGCCCAGCTCCAGATCGAAGCCTTGCATGAGCAGCAGGGCTTGCTCAAGAACACCTTGGCCGCAATGGTCGGCGACCCGGCTGTCGCACAACGGTTGAACAGCCCCAAGCTGCCTGCAGGGCCTGGTTTTTCAGTCCCCTCTGAGGTGCCGCTGAACCTGCTCAGCCAGCGTGCTGACGTGTTGGCCGCGCGTTGGCGGGTCGAAGCCGCCAGCCGTGACACCGAGGTGGCCCGTGCCCAGTTCTATCCCAACATCAATCTGAAGGCCTATGCCGGATTCTCTGCGTTGGGGTTTTCGAACCTGTTCAAGTCCAGCAGCGAGCAGTGGGGCGTCGGGCCGGCCATCAGCCTGCCCTTGTTCTCGGGGGGCCGTCTGCGCGCCAACCTGCGTGTGAAGACGGCCGACCTCGACACGGCCATCGAGTCCTACAACGGCGTCGTGCTTGAAGCCGTGCACGATGTCGCCGATCAACTGGTGACGGCGCAATCGCTGGAGCGGCAACAGCTCGAGCAGAAAAGCGCACAGCAAGCGGCTGAGGATGCCTACCAGATCGCCGTGCAACGCTATAAAGCCGGCCTCAGCACCTATTTGCAGGTCTTGGCGACGGAGAGCAATGTGCTGCAGCAACGCCGCAATGCGGTGGATCTGAAGGCCAGGGGCATCGACACCCAGGTCGCCATGTGGCGTGCTTTGGGGGGAGGCTTGCCGACGACGGCGGTTGCCGTGACCCATGACCGCCCAGTGCTGGAGAACGGCGCCATCCAGTTGCAGTCGGCTTTGGCGGGCCAGCGCCCACCCTCAGCGGTTGCCGCGACCACCCCTTGAAACTGACCTGACCCTTCTGATTCCAGTGCCGGGCACGCCAGATGTGCCCCGCTCATCCCCCACACAGGATCCATCATGAACGCTCCGCAAAACAACGCTGCCAACTTGCCCACCCCCTCTGCTGCCAAGCCATCCCGGCGCAAGGGTCTGATGACCATCGCCGCCCTGGTGGTGCTCGCCGGTGCGGGTTGGGCGGCTTATGAATGGTTGGTGTCCAGCCATTACGAGACGACCGACAACGCTTATGTGCAAGGCAATCTCATTCAGATCACCCCGCAGATCAGCGGCACCGTCACGGCCATCCTGGCCGACGACACGGATTTCGTGAAGGCCGGGGCTCCGCTGGTTCGGCTTGACACCGCCGATGTGGCGGTGGCCCTCGAGCAGGCCCAGGCCAATCTGGCGCAGACCGTGCGGCAGGTGCGCACCCTCTATGCCAACAACGCCACGCTGGAGGCACAGGTCAAGCTGCGCGAAACCGATGTGGCCAAAGCCCAGTTGGAGATCGATCGCGCCCAGGACGATCTCAACCGTCGCCAATCCCTCAGTGGCAATGGTGCCGTCTCCCGCGAAGAACTGGCCCATGCCCAGACCCAATTGGCCAATGCGCGCAGCGTGCTGGCGGCCGCCCAGGCCGGCGTGGTGGCTGCTCGTGAGCAATTGGCCAGCAACAAGGCCATGACCGATGGCACCCAGGTCGAGACCCACCCCAGCGTGCTGGCAGCGGCGGCCAAGGTGCATGAGGCGTTCCTGGCCTCGCGCCGTGCCGCCTTGCCCGCTCCGGTCGATGGCTATGTGGCCAAACGCACCGTCCAACTGGGCCAGCGCGTGGCCGCAGGCAATCCGATGATGTCCATCGTGCCTCTCAATCAGCTGTGGGTCGACGCCAATTTCAAGGAAGTGCAGTTGCGCAACATCCGCATCGGTCAGCCGGTCAAGCTGACCGCGGATCTTTGGGGCAAGAAGGTGGAGTACAGCGGCAAGGTGGCCGGCCTTGGGGTGGGGACGGGGGCTGCGTTCGCGCTGCTGCCCGCCCAGAACGCCACCGGCAACTGGATCAAGGTGGTGCAACG
>RXJO01000581.1:0-8280 GCA_003987795.1 Curvibacter sp. | reverse complement strand
GGTGCGCGTCACGCTGGATCCGGAAGAGGTGGCCAAGCACCCTCTGCGCATCGGCCTGTCCATGGATGCCGAGGTCGACGTGACGAACCGTGATGGCAAGTCGCTGGCCGATGCGCCGCGCGACAACGCCGTGGTGCAGACCCAGGTGTATGCGGTGCCGGACGACGAAGCCTCCGCGCTGATCAATCGGGTGGTTTCTGCCAACATCGGGCATCCGGTGCGCCTGTCCAAGGCAGCATTTGCAGCGTCGCCTGTTGTGGCCCAGAACGCCCACTGAAAGGCCTCAGCATGTCGTCCAACACTGCGGCCTTTTCGCCCCCACCTCCGCTGGAGGGGGCGGCCCGCACCTGGGGCACGATTGCCCTGTCGGCGGCCACGTTCATGAACGTGCTCGACACCTCGATCGCCAATGTGTCCTTGCCCGCCATCGCTGGCGACCTGGGGGTCAGCCCGAACCAGGGCACCTGGGTGATCACCAGTTTCGCCGTCGCCAACGCGATTGCCGTGCCGCTCACGGGGTGGTTGTCACAGCGTGTCGGGCAGGTGCGCCTGTTTGTGATCAGCGTGCTGTTGTTCGTGCTGGCCTCCTGGCTTTGCGGCCTGGCCCCCAACATGAGCAGCCTGATTGCCTTGCGCGCCCTGCAGGGTTTTGTGGCGGGTCCGATGATCCCGTTGTCACAGGGCTTGCTTCTGTCGAGCTATCCACGGGCGCTGGCGGGCCTGGCCATGGCGATGTGGTCGATGACCACCTTGATTGCCCCTGTGATGGGCCCCTTGCTCGGTGGCTGGATCACCGACAACATGAGTTGGCCCTGGATCTTCTACATCAACATCCCGGTGGGTATCGCCTCCGCGCTGGTTACCTGGATGCTGTACCACAAGCGGGAGACCCCGACCAAGCAGCTGCCGATCGATTCGGTCGGTCTGGCCTTGCTGGTGATCTGGGTCGGCGCCATGCAGATCACGCTGGACATCGGCAAGGAAAACGACTGGTTCCACTCTGATGTGGTGGTCGGTCTGGCCGTGGTGGCGGTGGTGGGTTTCGCCTTGTTCCTGGTCTGGGAGCTCACGGACGACCATCCTGTGGTGGATCTGGCGCTGTTCAAGCGACGCAATTTCTGGGCAGGCGCCCTGGCCACCTCGGTGGGCTATGGCCTGTTCTTTGGCAACGTGGTGTTGTTGCCTCTTTGGCTGCAACAGTACATGGGGTACACGGCCACGCAGGCGGGCATGGTGATGGCGCCCGTGGGTTTGATGGCGCTGGTGCTGTCGCCCTGGGTGGGCAAGAACATCGCCAAGTTCGACCCGCGCTACTTCGCCACCTTTGCCTTTGCCGTGTTCGCCTTGGTGTTGTGGATGCGCTCCAATTTCAACACCCAGGCCGATCTGGCCACCATCATGGTCCCGACCATCGTGCAAGGGGTGTCGATGGCCTTCTTTTTCATCCCCCTGGTCACCATCACGCTGTCGGGCATCACGCCAGATCGCATTCCGGCAGCGTCGGGTCTGTCCAACTTCGCTCGCATCACGGCCGGCGCCTTTGGCACCTCGATCTCGACCACGGTCTGGGAAAACAGGGCCAGTCTGCACCATGCACAGTTGGTGGAGTCCATTCAGCAGGGCAATGCGACGGCCATGGGCGCCTTGCAGGGCCTGAGCGCTGCAGGGCTGACCCCGGAACAGGCTTTGGCCCAGGTCAATCGGCTGGTCGATCAGCAAGCCTTCATGCTGGCGGCCAATGATGTGTTCCTGGCGTCGGCCTTTATTTTCCTGGCCTTGATTCCGCTGGTCTGGTTGTCGCATCCCCTGCCTGGCACAGGGGGCGGTGCGGATGCCGCAGCGGGTGCGCACTGAGTTCGCGCCCCTCATCAACCCTCAGGCAGGCGCTGTGATCAATTTCTGATCACAGCGGCGGGGCCTCCAGCCAGCAAAGGGCCACCCTGGCGAGCCTGTCCTGCCAGCAGGGGCCCGGCGCGAAGCCGGCGCGCCGCGCCAGGGCCTGCAACTCGCCGCAGGTGCCAAGATGCATCTGCAAGGTCTGAATGGCTTCGCCGGCCTGCAAGGAGATGGCCGTCAATTGCCCCTGGTGCTGCAGTTCCAGCGTCAGCGGCCGGGCGCAGCCCAGTTGCAGTACCACCTTGCTCCCGGACGTGTCCACACTCACCTGATGCTGGAAAGAACCGCTGCGCAGTGGCTGTGCAAAGTCGCGCAGGCATCGGCGCAGACCGTTCAGATTGAACTCGGCCATTCGCCCCTGCGCGTCGTTGTAAGCGCGCTCCTGGAGTGCCGGGTCCAGCACCTGATCCACAGTGATCAACAGAGCCCCCCCGCGCAACGCAGTGGCCAAACCCTGCAAGGCCGTGAGCCGGGCCTCGACTGGGATCCTGCTCCAGCCGGCGCCTCCGATCAGCCCTATGCGCCGCGCTGCGTCAGGGTGTGCCGCGGGCAGGGCCGGCGGCCGGGTCAGGTCTCCCGCCAGGGCCTGGATGTCCAGGTGCGGGTAGTCGTGCTGCAAGCCTGAGACGCGGGCCTGCAGGTGCTGCTCGGAAGTGTCCATCGCGACATAGCGCACCGGTTGATCGGCCTCTTCAATCAGGCGCCGGACCACGCGCATGGCGCCCGCGCCGTATTCGATCAGCTCAGGACAGGGGCCCATGCGGCGGGCGATGTCCCCAGCGTGCTCGTGCAAGACCGAGAGTTCGGTGCGAGCCAGAAAGTAGTCGGGCGACTCGGTGGCCAGTTCATACAGGGCCGACCCTTGAAGATCGAAAAGACAGGTCCACGGCAATTGCCGCGGCTGCGCCTGCAGCGCACGCAGCACCTGTCCCTGCATCTCCTCCGAGACGGAGGCTCCGTGCAGGGCGCTCGAGGGCCAGGGCAGGGGCGCCTTGGCCGCGCCGCGGCGCGCGCTGTTCCATTGGTGGATAGGACCAACCGGGGCCATGGTGCTCGAGCGCTTCAGTGACGGGTGGGGTGTCCGCCCGACAGCAGGGGCAGGTTCAATCGCGTGCTGGCATCAATCATCAGGGCCTCCTCGCCGGTCTTTGTTCTGGGTCAATCTGCGGACGACCTTATCGGAATTCGCAAGCGGCACACAAGCGGGCTTGCACGGAGTGTGGGCGGTTTGCTTCTCGCGGTCTGATGGGAAAACCCTGGTCCTGCGGCGGGATGCGCTGGCCCCTGTCCGGTTGGCGACCAACCTAGGCATTTGCCCCAGTATCAGTCGTTGCGGCGCAGCATTAGCATGAAGTTCACTGCACATGAAACAAGGTGTGTATGCAGCGAGCGGTCTCTTGCTGCATCTTTCCCATCATCCGGAGCGCCCCAGAGACGATGAGCGACATCATTTTGCAAACCCAGAAGCTCACCAAAGAGTTCAAGGGCTTCACCGCGGTCAGTCAGGTGGACTTGGCCGTTGAACGGGGTTCCATCCATGCGTTGATCGGACCCAACGGCGCTGGCAAGACCACCTGCTTCAATCTGCTGACGAAGTTCCTCGAACCCAGCTCAGGCCGCATCCTCTTCAATGGCATTGACATCACGCGAGAGCGGCCGGCTCAGATTGCCCGGCGCGGCATCATTCGTTCGTTCCAGATTTCTGCTGTCTTCCCCCACCTCACCCTGCTCGAGAACGTCCGCATCGGACTGCAGCGCATGTTGGGGACCAGCTACCACTTCTGGCGCAGCGAGAAAACCCTGAACCAACTCAACGATCGCGCGCTCGCCCTGCTGGCCGAAGTAGGTCTGGAAGACATGGCCAGTGAGCTGACGGTCAACCTTCCGTACGGACGCAAGCGCGCCCTGGAGATCGCGACCACCCTGGCCATGGAGCCCGAGCTGATGTTGCTGGATGAGCCCACGCAGGGCATGGGACATGAGGATGTGGACCGGGTCACGCAGCTGATCAAGAAGGTCTCCCTGGGGCGAACGATCTTGATGGTGGAGCACAACATGAGCGTGATCTCGAACATCGCGGACAAGATCACCGTACTGCAGCGTGGCGCTGTGCTGGCCGAGGGGCCCTATGCCGAGGTGTCACGCAACCCCCTGGTCATGGAAGCCTACATGGGAACCACCGACGGTCAGCTGCAGGGAGCCCACTGAGATGAGCGAGGCGCTTCACAAGAACGCAGGTCCGGCAGCCCTGGAGATCCAGGGCTTGCAGGCATGGTACGGCGAGTCGCATGTGCTGCATGGTGTCGACATGGTGGTCCGCCCTGGCGAGGTGGTGACCTTGCTGGGACGCAACGGCGCCGGGCGCACGACGACCATGCGTGCCATCATGGGGCTGACCGGGGCACGCAAGGGCTCGCTCAAGATCAGTGGCACCGAAACGATCGGCATGCCGACCCACCGCATCGCCCATCTTGGGGTGGGCTACTGTCCCGAGGAACGGGGTATTTTCTCCAGCCTGAGTTGCGAAGAGAACCTGTTGCTGCCACCGCGCCTGAAGGGTGCTACGGGCGGCATGTCGGTGGAAGAGATCTACGAGATGTTCCCCAATCTGGCAGAACGGCGCCACAGCCAGGGGACCCGCCTTTCAGGGGGTGAGCAGCAGATGCTGGCAGTGGCCCGCATCCTGCGCACGGGGGCCCGGCTGCTTCTGCTGGACGAGATCTCCGAGGGCCTGGCACCGGTCATCGTCCAGGCCCTGGCCCGCATGATCACGACCTTGCGTTCCAAGGGTTACACGGTTGTCATGGTGGAGCAGAACTTCCGCTTTGCGGCGCCCCTGGCCGACCGCTTCTATGTCATGGAGCACGGCCGGATGGTCGAGCAGTTCAGTGCTGCCGAACTCGACCAGAAGATGCCCGTGCTCAATGAGCTTCTGGGGGTTTGAACCCCAGGGATTGCATGCAGTCCGATCCCAGCCAGTGACTTTTCGATCCACCCAAAGGAGACAAACATGAAAACCAAACTCACCGTTCTCGCTGCCTTGCTGGCCTGCTCCGGCATGACGGCTGTCCACGCCCAGGAGAAAGTCAAGATCGGCTTCATCACCGACATGTCCAGCCTCTACGCTGACGTCGAGGGCAAAAACGGCGCACTGGCCATCCAGATGGCCATCGATGACTTTGGCGGCAAGGTCAATGGCATGCCCATCGAACTGTTGACGGCCGATCACCAGAACAAGGCCGACATCGCCGCCTCCAAGGCGCGCGAGTGGATCGACACCCAGGGCTTGACCATGGTCTTTGGTGGCACCAACTCTGGCACGGCCTTGGCGATTGCCAAAGTGGCCCTGGAGAAGAAGCGGGTCTATGTGAACAACGGCGCTGCGACTTCGGCCCTGACCAACGAGCAATGCTCGCCCTACACAGTTCACTATGCCTACGACACGGTGGCCCTGGCCAAGGGCACCGGTGGCGCGGTGGTGGATGGCGGTGGACGCAATTGGTTTTTCCTGACGGCCGACTACGCCTTCGGCCATGCGCTCGAGGCCGACACCAGCGCGGTGGTGAAGGCCAAGGGTGGCCAGATCCTGGGCAGTGTTCGCCACCCCTTGAACGCCTCTGACTTTTCCTCCTTCCTCTTGCAGGCGCAAAGCTCGAAGGCGCAGATCCTGGGCCTGGCCAATGCGGGTGGTGACACCATCAACTCGATCAAGGCAGCCAAGGAGTTCGGCATCGGCAAGACCATGAAGCTGGCTGGCCTGCTGATCTTCATCTCCGACGTGCACAGCCTCGGGCTGAAGAACACCGAGGGCCTGCTGCTGACCGCCCCCTGGTACTGGGACCTGAACGAAGAGACCCGCAAGTTCTCGGCTCGCTTCTTCGAGAAGACCAAGCGCATGCCCACCGAGATCCAGGCTGCCGATTACTCGGCCACGATGAACTACCTGAAGGCGGTGCAAGAAGCCAAGACGGTGGATGCCGACAAGGTGATGGCCACCTGGAAAGGCATGAAGATGAACGACTTCTTTGCCTCGGGCCAGTTGCGAGCTGACGGACGCTACGTGCACGACATGTACCTCATGCAGGTGAAGACACCGGCTGAATCCACCAAGCCCTGGGACTACTACAAGGTGGTGAAGAAGATGCCTGGGGACCAGGTCTTCACAACCAAGGCCGAGTCCAAGTGCTCGCTCTGGAAATGATCTTGTGACTTCGGTAGGGGGCGTACCGCCCTCTGCCGGCCCGACTGCTGTTACCGTCCACCCGCCACGACCCTATGGAAATCTTCGGTGTCCCCCTGCCTGCCATGCTGAGCCAGCTCTTGCTTGGCTTGGTCAACGGGTCTTTCTACGCCATCTTGAGCTTGGGGCTGGCGGTGATCTTCGGCCTGCTCAATGTCATCAACTTTGCGCACGGCGCTTTGTTCATGATGGGGGCCATCTTCACCTGGATGGCCATGACCTATTTCAACATCAGCTATTGGGTGATGCTGATTGCATCGCCCCTGGTCGTGGGCGCCTTCGGCATCCTGATCGAGCGACTGTTGCTGCGTTGGATCTACAAGCTCGATCATCTGTACGGCTTGCTTCTGACCTTGGGATTGACCCTTTTGATCGAAGGTGTGTTCCGTTCCATCTACGGCGTGTCGGGCTTGGCCTATGACACGCCGGATCAACTGGTCGGAGCGACCAATCTGGGCTTCATGATGTTGCCGAACTACCGAGCCTGGGTGGTGGTGGCCTCGGTGGTCGTCTGTCTGGCCACCTGGTTTGTCATCGAGAAGACCCGCCTGGGGGCCTACCTGCGTGCCGGGACCGAGAATCCGCGATTGGTGGAGGCTTTCGGCATCAATGTGCCCTTGATGGTCACGCTGACCTATGGCTTCGGTGTGGCGTTGGCCGCCTTTGCGGGTGTGCTGGCGGCCCCTGTGATCCAGGTCACGCCGCTGATGGGGCAGAACCTGATCATCGTCGTCTTTGCCGTGGTGGTGATCGGCGGCATGGGTTCGATCATGGGCTCCATCCTCACCGGCCTGGGGCTGGGGGTGATCGAGGGTTTCACCAAGGTGTTCTACCCGGAGGCGTCATCGACGGTCGTGTTTGTCATCATGGTCATCGTCCTTCTGATTCGTCCCGCCGGCCTGTTCGGCAAGGAAAAATAAAAAGAGCACCGGTCATGAGCAAAAACACAAACAACGTCCTGGCCTACGGTGTGCTGCTGCTGGCCTTGCTGGCGGCCCCCTTCCTCGGTGCCTATCCCGTCTTTGTCATGAAGCTGATGTGCTTCGCCTTGTACGCGTCGGCCTTCAACCTCTTGCTGGGTTACACCGGTTTGCTGTCTTTCGGCCATGCCGCCTTTCTTGGCGGAGCGGCCTACCTGTGTGGGCATGCGATCAAGGTCTGGGGCTTGAACCCTGAGTGGGCCTTGCTGTTGGGCACGGCCGGAGGCGCCTTTCTGGGCTGGGTCTTCGGGATGCTGGCCATCCGTCGCCAGGGCATCTATTTCTCCATGATCACGCTGGCCCTGGCCCAGATGCTTTTCTTTGTCTGTCTACAGGCACCGTTCACTGGGGGGGAAGATGGCATGCAAGGCGTCCCGCGCGGCGCTCTGTTTGGCGTGCTGGACCTCAAGGATGACCTGACCATGTATTACGTGGCCCTGATGGTGGTGGTGCTCGCCTTCCTGTTGATCGTGCGCATCATCCATTCGCCGTTTGGGCAGGTGCTCAAGGGCATCAAGGAGAACGAGGCCCGTGCCATCTCATTGGGTTACGACACTCAGCGCTACAAGCTGTTGGCCTTTGTCCTGTCAGCTGCATTGGCTGGCCTGGCCGGTTCATTGAAAACCTTGGTCCTGGGCTTCGCCACGCTCAGTGATGTTCATTGGACCAGTTCTGGCGAAGTCATTCTCATGACGCTGGTGGGTGGCCTGGGTACCTTGTCCGGACCACTGCTGGGCTCGGCCGTCGTCGTGGTCCTGGAAAACAAGCTCGGCGAGATCGGCAATGTGCTGGCCGCCTTGAGTGGTGTCGACTGGTTCAAGACGCTCGGCGAGTCGGTCACGATGGTGACCGGGCTGATCTTCGTGATCTGTGTTCTTGCTTTCCGGCGCGGCATCATGGGAGAAATCCTCGCACTGCGGGAGCGACTCAAGCTGAAATGAGAGGGCGCAGGGCGCGTGATGTCCGATCAGCCTGCTGTCGATAGGTCTTTGATTTGATAATCAATAACCGAATACGTCACCTGGCTAATAGAAAATCTTGCCCTGATTCGCACGGATGCCGTCATTGCGTGTGTATACTAGCGGGCTCGACTGCACCGACAGGTGCTCGTTGAGTGCCCGAGGCGATGAGCTTTGGGTGCTTGATGAGTGGGAAGTTGGTTGG
>RXJO01000182.1 GCA_003987795.1 Curvibacter sp. | reverse complement strand
TTCTTGCCCGTACCGATGTGGTGGACATCGTGGGCCGCTACGTGCCCCTGAAGAAGGCCGGGGCCAATTTCATGGGCCTGTGCCCTTTCCATGGCGAAAAATCGCCTTCGTTTTCGGTCAGCCCATCCAAGCAATTCTTTCACTGTTTTGGCTGTGGCAAGAATGGCAATGCCATCGGTTTTCTGATGGAACATGCCGGCATGGGTTTTCGCGAAGCCGTGGAAGACCTGGCCCAGCAGTATGGGCTGCAGGTCCCGGACGACGACGTCTCCCCGCACGACAAGGCGCGGGCCGCGGAACAGCGACAAAAGCAGCTCAGCCTGAGCGAGGTGCTCGACAAGGCGGGTGACGCCTACCGCAAGCAACTCAAGGTGTCGCCCAGGGCGGTCAACTACCTCAAGGGCAGAGGCCTGTCGGGCGAGATCGCCAAGCGCTTCGGCCTGGGCTACGCCCCGGAGGGCTGGCGCAGCCTGGCCAGCGTGTTCGCCGAATACGACAGCCCTTTGCTGGCCGAATGCGGCCTGGTGATCGTGAGCGATGAGGACGGTCGACGCTACGACCGCTTCCGAGACCGGATCATGTTCCCGATCCGCAACGTGAAGGGCGAGTGCATCGGCTTCGGCGGGCGGGTGCTGGGCGACGAGAAGCCCAAGTACCTCAACTCGCCCGAAACCCCGGTGTTCAGCAAGGGGCGTGAACTTTATGGCCTGTACGAAGCCCGTACCGCCCTGCGCGAGCACGGCTACGCCCTGGTCACCGAAGGCTACATGGACGTGGTGGCGTTGGCCCAGCTGGGTTTTCCGAACGCGGTGGCCACCCTGGGCACGGCCTGCACCGCCGACCATGTGCACAAGCTGTTCCGCTTCACCGACTCGGTGGTGTTCAGTTTCGATGGCGATGCGGCTGGCCGGCGCGCGGCACGCAAGGCACTCGATGGCGCCATCCCCTACGCCACCGACACCCGCAGCGTGAAGTTCCTGTTCCTGCCAGCCGAGCACGATCCCGACAGCTTCATCCGCGAATACGGCCCCGACGCCTTTTCGCGCCATGTCGGTGATGCGCTGCCCTTGAGTCGTTTCCTGATCGAAGCCGCACGCGAGCAATGCGATCTGGGAACGGCCGAAGGGCGCGCCCACATGGCCGCCAACGCTCGCCCACTGTGGAGCGCCCTGCCCGAAGGCGTGCTCAAGCGCCAGTTGCTGGGCGAGTTGGCCGAGCTGACCCAGTTGCCCACGGCCGATCTCGCTGCACTCTGGCAGGGTGGCGCCGATGCGGGCGCCCCACCCCGCCACGGACAGCGCCAGGCGAACCCGGACGACGCCCCCCACTGGCACAGTGACAGTGGCCAGAGCGCATGGTCCGAGGCCGGCGGGGGCCACGCCTCGGCCGGACCTGGCAAGCGATTCGACAAGAGTGGCTTCAAAGGCGGCAAAGAGGGGTTCAAAGGCTCGCGCGAAGGTTGGAAGGGCGGCAAATGGAACGCCAAGCCCGAGGAGAACGATGACGGGCCGCGCACCCCGCCGGTCACGCGGCCCGACCATGCGGCCCGGCTGCTGCTGTCCCACATGAGTGCGCTCGAGAGCCTCGCCCACGACGATCACGACATGCTGTGTCAGTTGCCGCCCCCCCATGGCGCCCTCTTTGTCTGGCTCGAGAGCCAGTTCCACGAGCATGGGCCGGTGCCCTGGGCGGTTCTGCGCGAAAGCCTGCGCGGCCAGCCCTTCGAGGCGCTGGCGGTGAAACTCATGACCGGCTCACACGCCCAGACCGAGGGTGAAATCAAGGAATTGAGGGCCGAATTGCGCGGCGTGCTGAACCGCATGCTGGTCGAACAGCTCAAACTGCAGGAAAAACAGGCCATCGAGGCCGTCCGCCACGATCCAGCCGCACTGGAACGCTACCGGGCCCTGTTCAAGCGCCGCACCGAACTGGAACAGAACCTGCAACGCGTGGCCATCCAGTGAGTTCGGACACCTGGCCCTTGAAAAGCGGCCACATCGGTATAATGTAAGGTTTGCATCGGCAAGAGCGACAGCAGCACCTCCGGCCCGGGCCCGCACCACACCCCCAGACGGGGCACGCGCCCACCATCCGCAAGGACTGCACACCAAATGTTCGCCCAGACATCTTGCCCCTGAGAACTGCGTGGCCAGGCCCTGCCCGGCTGCCTGCTTCTCGACCGCGAAGGGTTGCGGCCAGTTGCAAGCAATTGCGCCGAATGCCCCCCTTTGCCGTGCCACCCGCGCCGGGATATGTGGCGCTTGCTCGTTTCTTTGTGTCCTTGTTTGATCCTGAGGTTGTTCATGCCCGCTCAAAAGTCCGCGAAGCCAGTCAAGTCCGAGTCCACCGCCCCGGCCCAGGTTGCTCCGAAAGCCGCCGCCAAGTCCACGACAGCCAAGACGGCTGCCAGTGCCAAGGCGGCGACCCCGTCTGCCAAGAAAGCCACCACCGTGCCCGCATCGAAACCCAAGGCTGAAGCCACCTCCGACGAACTGAAGAAGACCTCCAAGGCCACCGCGGCCGCAGGCGAAGACGCTCCGGTCAAGAAAAAGCCGGGCCGCCCGCCCAAGGCCGCCGCCGACAAGGACGCCGCCCCCAAGACCGGCGCCAAGCGCGGCCGCAAGCCCAAGGCCGATGCGGTCAAGGAATCCAGCGACGACGACCTGGACCTGTCCGACATCGAAGCCGACCTCGAAGGTGAGGTCGAAGCCACGCCGGCCGCCACGACCGAGAAGGTCAAGCCGCTGCGCATGAAGATCAGCAAGGCCAAGGAGCGTGCGCTGATGAAGGAATTCGGCCTGGACGAGACCGTCCTGTCCGAAGAGGACATGGCCAAGCGCCGTTCGCGCCTCAAGACCCTGATCACCCTGGGCAAGACCCGCGGCTACCTGACCCAGGTTGAAATCTCCGACCACTTGCCTGACAAGCTGGTCGATGCTGAAACCATGGAAGTCGTGGTCACCATGTTGAACGACATGGGTGTGGCGGTGTACGAGCAGACGCCCGACGCCGAAACCCTGTTCCAGAACAACGTGACCCCCACGGCTGCCACGGTCGAGGAAGCTGAAGAAGAAGCCGAAGCCGCGCTGTCCACCGTGGACTCCGAATTCGGCCGCACCACCGACCCGGTGCGCATGTACATGCGCGAAATGGGCACGGTCGAACTGCTGACCCGCGAAGGCGAAATCGAGATCGCCAAGCGCATCGAAGGCGGCCTGATGGCCATGATGGAGGCCATCTCGGCCTCGCCCGCCACCATTGCCGAAATCCTCAACATGGGCGAGGAGATCCGCGAAGGCAAGATCGTCATCTCGACCATCGTCGACGGCTTCTCCAACGCCAACGAGGCCGATGACTATGTGGCCGAAGAAGACTTCGACGAATTCGACGAAGCCGACGACGACGATGGCAAGGGTGGCTCCAAGGCCCTGACCAAGAAACTCGAAGAACTCAAGCGTGAAGCCCTGTCGCGTTTCGACAAGCTGCGCGAGCTGTTCGAGAAGATGCACAAGATCTACGACAAGGAAGGTTACGGTGGCGCCAGCTACATGAAGACCCAGCAGCAGCTGTCGGCTGAGCTGATGACCATCCGCTTCACCGCCAAGACCATTGAGAAGCTGTGCGATCTGGTGCGTGCCCAGGTCGATGATGTGCGCAAGAAAGAACGCGAGCTGCGCCGCATCATCGTCGACAAGTGCGGCATGCCCCAGGAAACCTTCATCAAGGACTTCCCGCCCAACCTTCTCAACCTGCAATGGGTCGAGAAGCAGGCCGCCGCCGGCAAGCCCTGGTCGACCGTGATGGCCCGCAACATCCCCCCGATCCAGGAACTGCAGCAAAAGCTGATGGACCTGCAATCGCGTGTGGTGGTGCCGCTGTCCGAGCTCAAGGACATCAACAAGCGCATGAACGAAGGCGAAGCCGCCTCTCGTGATGCCAAGAAGGAGATGATCGAGGCCAACCTGCGTCTGGTGATCTCGATTGCGAAGAAGTACACCAACCGCGGTCTGCAGTTCCTGGATCTGATCCAGGAAGGCAACATCGGCTTGATGAAGGCGGTCGACAAGTTCTAATACCGCCGCGGCTACAAGTTCTCGACCTACGCCACCTGGTGGATCCGTCAGGCCATCACGCGTTCGATCGCCGATCAGGCCCGCACCATCCGCATCCCGGTGCACATGATCGAGACCATCAACAAGATGAACCGCATCAGCCGCCAGCACTTGCAGGAGTTCGGCTTCGAGCCCGATGCGTCCATCCTGGCTGCCAAGATGGAGATCCCTGAGGACAAGATCCGCAAGATCATGAAGATCGCCAAGGAGCCGATCTCCATGGAAACCCCGATCGGCGACGACGACGACAGCCACCTGGGCGACTTCATCGAGGACGGCTCCAACACCGCCCCGATCGATGCCGCCATGCAGGCCGGCCTGCGCGATGTGGTCAAGGACATCCTCGACGGCCTGACCCCACGCGAAGCCAAGGTGCTGCGCATGCGCTTCGGCATCGAAATGTCGACCGACCACACCCTGGAGGAAGTCGGCAAGCAGTTCGATGTGACCCGCGAACGCATCCGTCAGATCGAAGCCAAGGCCTTGCGCAAGCTCAAGCACCCGAGCCGCAGCGACAAGCTGCGCAGCTTCATCGATTCGCTCTGATCGATCGCAGCTTCAGCGCCCCGGCCCCCGCCGTCAAAGCCGGGGGCTTTTTTTCGTCCGCCAATTGCCAATCCTCGGCCGGTCGGCGCTCAAGAGGCCCTTGCAGCAAGGGCATGACCCTTCGGCCCAGCCGGAAGGCTGACGCCCTCTGGCCCCGCCTGCGAGCGGATGCTGAACACCGAAATGGCCTCATGCAGGGACCCGGCCTGGGCCTTGAGCCGGGCGGCCGCGTTGGCAGACTGAGCAACCAGCGCGGCATTCTGCTGGGTCATCTGATCCAACTCGCCGATCGCATGGTTGACGCCGCCGATGCCCTGGGATTGCTCCCGGGTGGCGATGCTGATATCGCGGATCAGATCCGTGACTTGGTCCACCTGCTCGACGATGCCGTCCATGGACTGGCCTGCCTCCCCCACCAGACGTGTGCCGCGCTCCACCTGCTGAGCGCTGTCCTGGATCAGCTTGGCGATTTCCTTGGCGGCGAGGGCGCTGCGCTGGGCCAGAGAGCGGACTTCCCCGGCAACCACAGCAAAGCCCCGCCCCTGTTCACCCGCGTGGGCTGCCTCGATCGCGGCATTGAGGGCCAGGATGTTGGTCTGGAATGCGATGCCGTCGATCACGCCGATGATGTCGCCGATGCGCTGGCTGGCGTCCGAGATGCCGCCCATGGTCTGGGTGACCTGGCTGATCACGTTGCGGCCCTGCGTCGCAGCCGCGCTGGCCGCTTCGGCCAGGTGGGCCGCCTGGCGGGCAGAGTCGGCGTTGCTGGCCACCGATCCGGTCATCTGCTCCATCGAGGATGCCGTTTCATCAAGCTTGGCATTGCTCTGCCGGGTCCGGTCGTGCAGATCGTCGTTGCCCTGGGTGATCTCGCTGCTGACCGCACGCAGACCACTGATCTGCCCGCCCACATCGTCCACCAGGGAGCGCAAGTTCAGACCCGCCTGGTTCACGGCCCGAAGAATCATGCCCACCTCGTCGATGCGGTTCAGATCGGTGACCTGGGCCGGATGACCCGCAGCCACCCGCAAGGCCTGCACCAGCACCGAACGCAAAGGTGCTGCGATCGTCCGGTCCAGGAACAGACTCAGCACAGCGCATCCACCTGCACAGGCCAGGGCGAACCTCCAGGCCAAAGGGTCGTCCATCCCGAACACCCGCAACGCGGCAGCCCCCAAGGCCAAGGCCAGCAGGCTCAGCCCCAGGTGGATGCGCCCGGCCACCGACAGGCGCTGGAGCAGGGAGCCCCAGGCCTGCCACCCCGAGCGCACCACCAGGCCTCGGTGAAAGCGCAGGGCTCCGGCACGCCCCTCTCGAAAGGCCCGGTACATCCTTTCAGCGTGCTGGACCTCCTCGCGTGTTGGCTTGGTCCGCACCGACATGTAGCCCACCTGCACACCGTCACGCAGCAGCGGTGTCGCATTCGCCCTGACCCAGTAGTGATCTCCGTCCTTGCGGCGGTTCTTGACCAGGGCAGACCAGGAAAGACCCGACTTCAAGGTGGCCCACATGTCTTCAAAAGCCTCGCTGGGCATGTCCGGATGGCGCACGATGTTGTGGGCTTGCCCCATGATCTCGTCGCGTTCAAATCCGCTGACGTTCAAGAAGGCGGCATTGGCGTAGATCAGGTGGCTCTGGCCGTCTGTGACGGACATCAAGGTGGCGTCTGCCGCAAAGCCATGCTCTTGACCGGTCACTGGAAGATTGATTTTCATTCGAGACTCCGAGAAGGACAGATGGGCCGTGGCTGCTGCTTTCGCAGTGCCGCCAGCCAGCCGCCATCTCAATCGAATCCGGCAAAAAACAATATCGCCGACCCAACACAAATGCGAATTTCGTCCGGGCCAGTTCAGACGACTGGCTGTCACCCGCGAAGCACGGCCCCCATCGGATCTCAGCCTGAGGCCTTGCAAAAGGTCCGAGCGGGCCGCTGCGGTGGCTGGGGGTTCGACTCACGCGGCTCAGTGGGTCAATGGAAATCCCGGCTTCGCGGACTCATCGGGCCCAGCACCTGGTCCAGCAAGGTGTTGAAGTTGTGCAGGCGGCGCGCCACCAGGTGGCAGACCTCGCCCTCGCGCTGCCACAAACCATCCACCACCATCAACCGTGAACCCAGCAAGGCCTCGCGCTGCTCGGCGACCACCGGGGCCCAGACGATCACATTGACCACGCCGGTCTCGTCTTCGAGCGTGACGAACACCGTGCCCTTGGCCGTGCCCGGACGTTGGCGCACCGTGACCAGGCCACAGGCCTGGACACGGCGGCGCCCCGGCACCGCCAGCAACTGCTCGGCACTGAAAATGTGGCGCCGCGCCAGTTCGGGGCGCAGCAGGGCCAGGGGATGACGCCCCAGGCTCAGGCCGATGGTCTGGTAGTCCAGAGACAGGTTCTCGGCCTCGCCTGCGGCGGGCAGGGTCAGCGCAGCCTCATGCACCGGCGCCTGCCGCAACAGCCGGGGGGCCCGGTGCAGCGCCGCGCTCTGCCAAAGCTGCTGGCGACGGTGTCCGGCCAGGCCCTCCATCGCATTCGCTGAGGCCAGGGCTGCCAGGTCACCGGCATCCAGTCCGGCCTCGCGCGCCAGAGACTCGACGCTCAGCGCCTGACCGCTGCGGCGCAAGCGCATCACCCGCCGAGCCGCCGCCTCGCTCAAGCCCTTGACCTGCTGCAGGCCCAGTCGGACTGCAGGATGGCTGGCCCCAGCCCAGCCGGGAGGCTCCAAGGTGCTGAGCCAGTCGCTGTGCAGCACATCCACCGGCCTGACCTCGACACCGTGGCGACGTGCATCCTGCACAAGTTGCGAGGGGCCATAAAAGCCCATGGGCTGCGAGTTCAGCAAAGCGGCCAGAAAACAGGCCGGCTCGTGGCATTTGAGCCAGGCGCTGGCATAGGCCAGCAAGGCAAAACTGGCGGCGTGGCTTTCCGGAAAACCGTACTCGCCGAAGCCCTCCATCTGCTTGAAGATGGACTCGGCAAACTCCAGCGTGTAGCCGTGCGCGGCCATGCCCCCGAACAGGCGCTCACGCAGGTGGCCGATACCGCCCTTGCGCTTCCAGGCGGCCATGCTGCGGCGCAGTTGGTCGGCCTCTTCAGCACTGAAGCCGGCGGCCACCATGGCGATCTGCATCACCTGCTCCTGGAAGATGGGCACGCCCAGGGTGCGCTTCAGAGCCACCTCCAACCCGGCCGGACAATCATTGGCCTCCAGCCCCTGGCGACGACGCAGGTAAGGATGAACCATGCCGCCCTGGATCGGCCCGGGCCGCACGATGGCCACCTGCACCACCAGGTCATAGAACTCGCGTGGCTTCAGCCGGGGCAGCATGCTCTGCTGGGCCCGGGACTCGACCTGGAACACGCCCACCGTGTCGGCCCGGCACAGCATGTCGTAGGTGGCCCCATCCTCAGGCGGTACATCGGCCAGACTGAAAGGCCGACCATGCCACTGCCCCATGAACTGGAAGCCGCGCTGCAGTGCGCTCAGCATGCCCAAGGCCAGCACATCGACCTTGAGCAGCCCCACCTCATCGATGTCATCCTTGTCCCACTCGATGCAGGTGCGTCCGGCCATGCGGGCATGCACCACCGGCACGGTGGCATCCAGACGCTCGCCACTGAGGACGAAGCCTCCCGGGTGCTGCGACAGGTGGCGAGGAAAACCCAGCAGCTGTTGCGTCAGATCCAGCCAGCGCTGCAGCAGCCCCGCCTCCAGCGTCAGGCCCAGCTGCTGCAACCGCGGCCCCAGATCGGCAGGCGCATCCCACCACTGCTGATGACGTGCCAGCACATCGATCACCGAGGCCGGCACCCCCAGCGCAAAGCCCACATCGCGGATGGCGCTGCGCAGACGGTAGCGGATCACCACTGCCACCAGGGCCGCATGGCCACGGCCATACTTGCCATACAGGTACTGGATGACCTCCTCGCGCCGCTGGTGCTCGAAGTCGACATCGATGTCCGGCGGCTCCTTGCGGGCCCGGCTGATGAAACGCTCGAACAGCAGGCTGTGACGACCGGGATCGATCTCGGTGATGCCCAGGCAGAAACACACTGCCGAATTGGCCGCCGACCCACGCCCCTGACACAGGATGCGGCGCTGGCGGGCAAAACACACCACATCGTGCACCGTGAGAAAGTACTTCTCGTAGCCCAGCTCGCTGATCAGGGCCAACTCGTGCTCCAGTTGTGCACGCACTGCCTCGGGGGCCCCCTGGGGGTAGCGGCGCCGCACCCCGGCCTCGACCTCCAGGCGCAGGTGCTGGGCCGGGCTCAGACCGGGCGGCACCAAGGCTTGCGGATATTCATAGCGCAACTCATCGAGGCTGAAGCGACATCGGGACGCGACCAGCACGGTCTCTGCGAGCAGCTCGGGGGGAAACAGGGTGGCCAGGCGAAGTCGGGAGCGCAAATGCGCTTCGGCATTGGACTGCAGCGCCAGCCCGCATTCGGCCACCGGGCGACGCAGGCGGATCGCGGCCAGCACATCCTGCAGCGGCTTGTCCGATCGCCGATGCAGATGCACATCGCCCACCGCCACCAGAGGCAGGCCACTGGCTTGCCCAGCCACCTGCAAGGCCTCCAGCCAACGGGCGTCGTCCATGCGCAACCAGCGCCGCACCGCCAGCCAGGCCCGACCAGGAAAGCCGGCCGCCAGCCCCAGGGCCACCTGGGTCAATGCCTCGCTCTGCGGGGGCAGCTCACGCTCGGGGCTCCACAAGGCCAGGCAATCGGCCAGCCGGGCCGGACGAGCCTGCAGATCGGCCCAACCCAGCTGATACTCGCCCTTGGGCTGACCAGCCCGGACCTGGGTGATCAACTGGCAGAGCTGGCCATACCCTCGCCGGTTGCAGGCCAGCAGCACCAGGCGCCCGCCAGGATCGCCCGACGCCGGCTCGGGGAGCAGGCGGAACTGGGCACCGACAATCAGCTTGAAACCCAGGCGCTTGGCCTCACCGTGAGCCCGCACCACCCCAGCCACCGAGCATTCGTCGGTCAGGGCCAGCGCCTCGTAACCCAGGGCCTGGGCTCGGGCCACCAGGTCTTGTGGCCAGGCCGCACCGTGCAGAAAACTGAAGTTCGAAAGACATTGCAGTTCGGCATACGCCGGCAGGACAGCAGCGGATCGTGCGGGTGAGTTCATCCAAACACCCCATGCAAAAACCATTGCATCGGATGGCCGAGGTGGGCATGGGAGGGGCGCACCCGGTACACCCAGAGCAAGCCGGCCCTGGCACTGCGCGCAATGAAGTAGTCACGCAGCGTCAGATCAGGGGTGCTCAGACCCGGGTCATCCCACCAACCCGCCTCCAGACGCTCCGGGCCGGCCAGCAGGGTGAGCGGCCCCCCGTACTGGGGGCGCTCGCCCACCAGGCTCAGCGGCTCGGGCTCAGGCAGCAACCAGGGGGGTTGCCAGGCGGTAGCGATGGCTGGACACATCACGGCGGCAGGGGATGATGCCTCGATGGCAGGCTGCCAGTGCTGCATGTGCTGCGGCCGGTGATCGGCCAGCAAACGGCCGACCCTCACCCGCCCGGAGCCCAGGCGGGCGCTCATACGCTCCAGGCAGATGGACATCGGCTCGCCCCCGGCCAGATCCTGGGGCAGGAGACTGGCGCTGTCTGGCCCCCAGCGCTGCACGCCCAGGGCCTGCAGGCTCAAAGCCTGCACCGGCGCGGCCAGCGTGACCCGGGCCAGGTGTTCGGTCAGCAGGCGCTCCAGATGCTTCACCTCGCGGGTAGGCTGAGCCGTGTGCACCGCCAGTTCGGCTCCTGGCTCACAGCCTCGGCGAGGATCGTGCTGCCAGGCCAGACGCACCCCGGTCACACCGCAGTGGCGTGCGGCCAACCACACGGCCAGGGCCTGCAGCAGGTGGCGCGCGCCCCACATCAGACCGGCCGCCTGCTCGACCAGACTGGGGCAAGCCAGATGCTGCTCGAACTCCTCAGGCAAAACCGCCCAGTCGAACACCTCGGGCCGCAGGCCATGGGCCCGGTCCAGGGCGTTCGACAGCTCGGCCCCGAAGCGACGCGCCAGCCCCGCACGGGGCAAGGCCCGCACCTGGCCCAAGGTCTGGCAGCCCAGACGCTGCAGCCATGGCGCATGCCGCGCCACCTCGGTCAGGACCTCCAGCGGCAGGGCATCGAGTCTGGCACTCAGCTGGGCCGCATGACAGCGGCGCAGACGCTTCTGTCCAGCAGGCAGGGAACGCGCCAGGGCAACGGCAGCCAAGGCCGTGGGAGCGACACCGATGCGCTGGACGCCCAAGGCAGCGGCCTCGGCCATGAGGCGGCGCAGCAAGGCGGGCGCGCCTCCGAACAAGCGCAGGCTGGCCTGCACCTCCAGCACCACGGCCTCTTGCAACCAGGCCACGCGCGGCGTGTAGCCCAGCGCCCACCACGCCAACGATGGCCCGGGCTCAGCCGAGGGGTCGGGCAAGAGCGCGATCCACCACATGGCGATCCGGTTTGAAAGGACGGGGGGACGGAGACACCGGGGTCTGAGGCGGCACGGCACCCGGTCCGGCCCGCAAGGCCGGCGGTCGGGCCGCAGGCAGCAGCAGGCCCTGCTCGAGCACCCGGCCGCGGCGTTTGAGCATCAGCACCTCCAGGGCATCCCCAGGCCCGGCGCGCAAGCCCAGACGCAAGGGGGCGGGTGAGGCCTGCTGCCGGGCAGACCAGGGGCGCAGGGCCCACAGGCAAGGCGGAGCGGCCTGGCGTCCAGCCTGGGCTGCCAGTTGCAGGCGTCGCAAGCCCTGTGACAGACCTGACGGCAGCCAGACCAGCAAGGCCGCCAGCGTCTGGCAGCGCAAAGCCTGTTCAGCGGCCCACAGGCGCTCGGTCGGGCTGTCCGCCTGCACCCAGATCAACGAATCCAGCACCAGGCCCTGCCAGGCCAATGCCGGCAGGTGGGGCACCAGCGGTGGCCCCACCAGCATCACCGATCCTTGACGCGACAGCCGTGCCAGGCTGGGGGCGAGCAAACGCCACTCGCGCCAGCCCGCCTGAGGCTGCAGCACTTCCGTGAGCTGGCCACAAGGCCAGCCCCCGCCGGGCAGTTCGGCATCCAAAACGGCAAAGCCGCTGGGGCACACCGGCGCTGCACTCTGCCCCAGGTCGCAGGCACGCCAGAGACTGGGAATGGCATCCAGGAGCAAGGCAGACATGATGGATCGTGAAATTCGAACGAATGGTAACTGTTTATTTATACAGTATTTCTGGCTGCCATCCAAGCAAGGCAGCGCCCGCCGTGAGGCTGATCGGCCACGCCCCCGCAGCCCAGCGTGATCTAGAGCCTGTTTACAGGCCCTGACCCACGCCCGCAGACCTTGCGTCAGCGTTCGGGCGTGTTACAAACAGCGGGGGAGCTCTCTCCACCGTCCAAGCCACCGCCCCATCAACCGATCAAGACCGAAGCATGAACAAGACAACACGCGCCATCAGCCTCCTGGGCCTCGTCTGGAGTTCGCTGGCCCTGGTGGCTTGCGGGGGTGGCGGCGGGGGAGGCAGCAGCAGCACGCCGATGGTGGACAGCTATGGTGTCACCCAGTCCAGCAGCTTCGATGGTGGCGTGGCCAATGCGGCCGGCATCAATGGGGCGGCCGCCGATGGGGCCGTGCTGGCCAACGCACCGGTCACCATCACCGACAGTGCCGGCCACAGCGTGAGCACCACCACCAACAGCAATGGCATCTACCATGCCCGCATCGACGGCTTTGTGCCCCCCATGGTCGGTGTGGTGACCAAACCGGATGGCTCGCGCTGGTTCGCCCCTGGCACCTCCGCACCAGTGGCGCGCAGCTTCATCGTGCTGAACCTGACCGGCCTGAGCGACAAGCTGGCCTCGGACGTGGTGACCGCGGCCGGCCTCTCAGGCTCGTCGCGTCTCACCCCGGCCTTGCTCGCCGCCAACAGCACCACCCTGGCCCAGGCCAAGGCCAATCTGAACAGCAACCTCAGCACCCAGATCACGGCCGCCGGATTGAGCACCAGCACCTTCGACCCGGTGACCACCTTGTTGACCAACACCAATACCGGATACGACCAGTTGCTCAATGGCCTGGCCATCAGCAACACCGCCACCACCCCCACCGTGATCGGCACCCGCTACAGCCTGGGCGGCAGCATCAGCGGCCTGGGTTCGTCGGCCGGCTTGAGCCTGAAGAACGGCAACGACACCCTGTTCGTGAGCGCAGGGGCCTCCAGCTTTGCCTTCAGTCGGCTGGTCGCCCCCGGGGCCAGCTACAACGTGAGCGTGGCCAGCCAGCCCAGCGGCCTGAGCTGCAGCGTGAACAACGGCAGCGGCACCATGGGCACCGCCGCAAGGACCGATGTGGCCGTGGTGTGCAGCACCAGCGTGGCCAGTCTCGGAGGCACCGTGAGCGGCCTGGGCGCCGCCAGTGGCCTGGTGCTGGCCAACGGCAGCCAGACGGTGAGCGTGCCGGCCAACGCCAGCAGCTTCACCTTCCCCAACAACCTGACCCTGGGGGCCAGCTACTGGGTGACCGTGCAGACCCAACCCATCGGTGCGACCTGCTCCGTCAACAACGGTGGCGGCACCGTGGCCAGCATCGCACCCATCACCTCGGTCCAGGTGCAATGCGTGCTCAACACCTATGCACTGGGAGGCTCGGTGAGCGGGCTGAGCACCAACGGGCTGGTGCTCGGCATCACGGCGCAAAGCGTCAACGTGCCGGCCAATGCGGTGAGCTGGAGCTTTCCGGCCGGCGTGGCCGTGGGGGTGAACTACAACGTCGCCGTGCGAGCCCAGCCCGTGGGCGCCACCTGCTCGGTGAGCAATGGCAGCGGCACCATGGGAACCAGCGCCGTCAACTCGGTGGCGGTCAGTTGCAGCACCGCCAGCTACAGCCTGGGAGGCAGCATCAGCGGCCTGACGGGCAGCGGCCTGGTCTTGAGCGCCTTGGGCCAGAGTCTCACGGTGGATGCCAATGCCACCCGGTTCACCTTCCCCACCCTGGTGGCCGCGGGCACGGCCTACAACGTGCAGGTGCAGACCCAACCTTCGGGGCAGACCTGCAGCGTGAGCAACGGCAGCGGCAGCATCACGGGCAGCGCGGTGAGCAACGTGCAGATCAGTTGCAGCAGCAGCGCCACCACTCTGGGCGGCAGTGTCACCGGCCTCACAGGCAGCGGGCTGGTGGTCGCGAGCAACGGCCAGAGTCTGGCCATTCCTGTGCCCGCCACGGGCACCAGCACCACCTTCACCTTCCCGCAGGCCCTGGCCTACGGCACGCCCTACGACGTGACCGTGCCCACCCAGCCCACCAACCAGTATTGCAGTGTGGGCAATGGCAAGGGCACCATGGCCGGCGTCAATGTGAGCAATGTCCAACTGAATTGCGGCCCGGGCTCTTTTGCCATCAGCGGGACGGCCAGCGGCCTGCTGGGTCCGCTGACCCTGCTGGTCAGCAGCACCGGCGAAACGGCAGCCCTGACGGTGGCCAAGCCGGGCTTCAGCTTTGCCACATTGATCCCGGTCGGCACACGCTACCGGGTGTACTCACAGTTCCCGGCCCTGCGCGCCTATGCCTGCAATGCAGCAGAGGGCACCCTGCCGCCTGGTGGCGTGTCGCTGGTGTTGAGCTGCTTCACCCAATACACCCACACCCTCACCGTCAGCGGACTGGCCAGCGGGGCCTCGCTGGGGCTGAGCATGACCTTCAGCTACCCCACCGGCCGTTCGCCTGACCAGAGCGACACCATGACCCAGACCTTCACTGCCTCGAATGGCACCCTCACCTACTACCTGCCAGAAGGGGCCACCTACAGCTATGGCATCACGGCCCAACCCAGCTCGGGCAATTGCGCGCTCAGTGCCTCGGGCACCGGCTCCGGCAGCCAGACCACCAATGCCAGCGCCGTGAAGTTCAATTGCCAATGACCCCGACCGCCCCTGGCTTCGACGGCATGCCTCCCGGCGTGCGCCTGCTCGACACCCGGGAGCTGGCGCACGACTGGGTGCGCCTGAGCAAGACCCGCTTCGAGTGGCAGACCCGCGATGGCCGCACCTTGAACACGGCCCGCGAGGTCTACCACTTGGGCAACGGGGCCTCGGTGCTGCTGTACAACCGGACCCAGGGCACAGTGCTGCTGACCCGCCAGTTCCGCCTGCCGGTGTGGCTGCAGGAGGGGGGCGACGGACAGCTGATCGAAAGCTGCGCCGGCCTGATCGATCCAGGCGACAGCCCTGAGACTTGCGCCCGTCGCGAAGTCGCAGAAGAAATGGGGCTGAGAGTGGAGCACCTGCAGCCGGTCTTCCAGGCCTACATGAGCCCGGGCTCGGTGAGCCAGCGTCTGCACCTGTTCTGTGCAGAGTACACCCCGGGCAGCGCTGCCTCCCGAGGCGGCCTGGCGGAGGAAGGCGAAGACATCGAAGTGCTGGAAATGCCCCTTCAGCAGGCGGTGGACATGGTCTACGACGGGCGCATCCAGGACGGCAAGACCATCATGCTGCTGTTGCATGCAGCCCTGACGGGTCTGGATGGGCTGATCCAGCGCAGAAGCGTGGGTTCACCTATTGTTAATAATTGTGACTTGGGTATGGATCCCAACCAGCGGCCCACCTTGAACGCCCCCCCGGCCATCCCACCACAGCCCCTTGCCTGAGATGCTTCAACGGATCTTCAGCCCTGCGATCGCTCCACCGCCCTGGCGCAGCGTGGTGCTGATGATTCTGATGGTGCTGGGCTTCACCGGCCTGTACACCTGGACCACCTGGCAACAGGTGAACAAGAACTTCGTGGCCGAACTGAGCACCGTGACGGAGCTCGGTGAAAAATCCGCCGACCACTACTTCCAGTTGCTGCAGATCAGCCTGAGCGGGCTGGCAGAAGAACTGCAGCAGTCCCCCACCGCCGAGGGCCAATACGACCTGGAGCGCGTGCGCCGTTACAGCCGCCGTCACCCCGAACTGCTGGATGTGACCTTGATCCGCCAAGACGGTCAGATGCTGCTCTCGACGCAGGCCGACGCCAGCGTTGTCATGCCTTCGCTGGCGGCACGGGACACCTTCATGGAAGCGCGCGACGCCATGATCCGTGGCCAGAACTTCGTGTTCGGTCGCCCCACCCTCGGCACCTTGACGCAGCGCTGGATGATCCCGCTGCGCCATGCCTTGCGCGACCGGCAAGGTCGCCTGAAAGCCATGGTGACCGCCTACCTGCCAGCCGAACTGCTGCAGACCTTCTGGCAGGATGCCCCCATCGTGAAGCGTGCCGCCATCGGCATCCTGGGTGATGACGGCTACCTGCGCAGCCGTTATCCCAACCCGCCCACCGCGAGCATGCAGCTGATCTATGGCCAGCAGCGTCGTGGGGCCCTGTACCGTGAGCTGCAGGCTCGCCACTTCCCGGCTCAAGGCAGCTTGCAGGGGCGCAATGAAATCGGCGGACAGGAGAACCTCAACGTCTACCGCCGCATGAGCCATTTCCCGGCCACGGTGTTCGTGACCCTGCCCATGCAGGAGATGCGTGCCCTGTGGTGGGCCAACATGCAAGTGCCCTACTTCCTGATCAGCCTGCTGTTGGCCGGCCTGCTGCTGGTGCAGCGCAGCGCTCAGCGACGCCGGCGAGAACTGCTGCGCCAGCAGGAGATGGTGCAGCAGGCCCAGGCGCGGCTGGCCGCCATCGTGGAGAGTTCGGACGACGCCATCATCAGCCACGACCTGGAAGAACGCATCATGTCGTGGAACCCCGGGGCCAGCCGTCTGCTGGGCTACACCGAGGCCGAGGCGCTGGGTCAGTCGAGCCAGATCATCGTGCCGCAGGAGCGCCAGGAGGAAGAAAGCCAGATTCTGGAGCGGGTGCGCCAGGGCGAGCGTGCCGAGCGCATCGAGACGCAGCGATTGCATCGCGACGGCACCCGTCTGGATGTCGAACTCACACTGTCCCCGCTGACCGACGAGGCTGGCCGCGTCACCGGGGTCTCGAACATCATGCGCGACATCTCCGAGCGCAAGTCAGCCGAACAGGCCATCCACGTGCTGGCCTATTTCGACCCCCTGACCGGCCTGCCCAACCGGCGCCAGTTCATGGACCGCCTGAGCCAGACGCTGAGCCAGGCACAGAGCGGGTTCCAGGTGGGAGCCCTGCTGTTCATCGACCTGGATCACTTCAAGGATGTCAACGATGCCCGCGGCCATGCCGTGGGCGACGCCGTGCTGTGCCATGCCGCGGCCGTGCTGGTGAGCCTGCTGCGCGAAGGTCATCTGGTGGCACGGCTCGGAGGGGACGAGTTCGTGGTGCTGGCCCCCATCCTGAGCAACACCCTGACCGCCGGCGCCAGCGAGGCCATGGCCCTGGCCGAACGCATCCGCCAGCGCCTGGCCCAGCCCTTCGAACTGGAACAGCAGCGCTACAACCTGGGCGCCAGCATCGGGGTGTCGCTGTTCCCCTTCGGCCAGCAGACCCCGGCCGACCTGCTGCGCGAGGCCGACACCGCCATGTACCGCGCCAAGGGCGCTGGGCGCAACCGCATTGCTTTCTTCGAGACCAGCATGCAGGCGGACATCGAGCAACGTCTGGCACTGGAGAACGATCTTGACAAAGCCCTGGCGCAGCAACAGATGGTGGTCTACCTGCAGCCCCAGTTCGATGCCCGAGGCCAGATCGACGGCGCCGAGCTGCTGCTGCGCTGGCAGCATCCGGAACGCGGTCTGGTGCCGCCGGACCGATTCATTGCCGCGGCCGAGAAGTCGGGCCAGATCATCGCCCTGGGTGACTGGGTGTTGCAACAGGCCTGTGAACTGCTGGTGTTGCTGCAGACACGCGGCCATGACATTCCGTTGTCCATCAACGTGAGCCCGCGCCAGTTCCGTCAGCCGGATTTCGTGGTCCGCGTGCAGGAAGTGCTGCAGCGCACCGGTGCGCCGGCCCAAAGCCTGATCTTCGAGGTCACCGAAGGCTTGCTGATCGATGACTTCGAGGAGAGCGTGGCCCGCATGCAGGCCCTGGTCCACCTCGGCATCCGCTTCTCGATCGACGACTTCGGCACCGGCTACTCCAGCCTGGCCTACCTCAAGCGCCTGCCGCTGTACGAGCTGAAGATTGACCGCAGCTTTGTCAAAGACACCCCAGCCGACCCGAACGACACCGCCATCGTGCAAATGATCCTGTCCATGGCCAAGCACCTGGGACTGCGCGTGGTGGCCGAAGGGGTCGAGACCGCAGAACAGGCCGACTTCCTGCGTCAGAGCCACTGCGATGCCTTGCAGGGCTACCTGTTCGCGCGTCCGATTCCGGCCTGGCAATGGCTCGCGGAGCGTGAACGCGCCCCTTCAGGCCATGCACCGAATTGAGGGGTGGATGGAGTTCGCCCAGACGCTCAATCCAGCTTCACCCCCACCTGCTTGATCACGCGGCCCCATTTTTCACGCTCGGCTTTGGCATAGCTGGCCATCTGGGCCGGGGTGCCGGGCAGCGGCTCGACCCCCAGGGCCTGCAGACGGGCCTTGACGGCGGTCGCGTTGAGGGCAGCCTGCAAGGCTTTGCTGAGGTTGTTCACCACCTCGGACGGGGTGCCGGTGGGCACCACCAGACCTTGCCAGGCATAGCCCTCGAAACCCTTCAGGCCCTGCTCATTGAGGGTCGGCACTTCGGGCATGGTGGTCACGCGCTGCGGGCTGGCCACGCCGATGGCCTTGAGCTTGCCGCCATTCAGAAAGGGGTAGGCGGTGGCGCTGTCCACCCACATGGCCGGCACCTGGCCGCCCACCACATCGGCGATGGCCGGGGCCGCACCGCGGTACGGCACGTGGGTGAGCCTGAGGCCACTTTGCTCACGGAACAACTCGCCCACCAGGTGGTGCGGGCTGCCCGGGCCGGCCGAGGCCCAGTTGACACCCTCGGTCTGGGCCTTGGCCCACGCCACGAACTCCTTGTAGTTGCTGACCGGCACCTGGTTGGACACCACCAGGAACATCGGGAAGCGCACCAGCAGGCCCACGGGCTGGAAATCCTTCTCGGCGTTGTAGCTGAGCTTGCTGAACAGGAAGGGATTGGCTGCCAGGGTGGCGAAGTCAGCCGAGAACACCAGATTGCCGTAGTCCTTGGAGCGGGCCGCGTACTCGGCGGCGATGTTGGTGCCGGCGCCGGGCTTGTTGTTGATGATGATGGCGCGGCCCAGGCTGCTGCCCATGGATTCGGCGATGGTGCGGGCCACCACATCGGAGCCACCACCGGCGGCGTAGCCCACCACCCATTCCAAGGGTTTGTCATTGGCAGCGGCCAGGGCCGAGCCGCCCAAGGCCAGGCCCAGCCAGGAAGTGGCCAGGGCGGTCAGAAAGGTGTTGCGTTGCATGATCTTGTCTCCGATTCGGGTATGGGTTTGAGTGGCTTGTTGTTGGGATGGCGGGCGCGACGACACCTGGCCCGCCCACAGGGGCAGACCAGGGATGGCGGGCTCAAGGGCGAAGCCGGGCCTCAGGCCTCGGCGTGCACCGGAGCCACCGGGGTGATGGCGGCGCGCTCGGGCACCACCGGCACCTGGGCCGGCGCACTGCCGCGTGCCAGTTGCAAGGCATGGCGCAAGGTGTCGGCATCACCGATGTGATTGGCCAGCAACAGCACCAGGCGGGCGTTCATGGCATGGCTTTGCTCGGTGCTGAGACCCTGGTGGGACTGGATCAGCGCGTCGTAGAAATCGTCGCTGGCACTGAGGTTGACTTGGGTGTTGAGCATGTCGGTGTCTCCAGGGTCTCAGGCTGCGGTGGCATCTGCGGTCGCAGTCGCGGTGGCCAGGGCGGCACGCACGGCGGCTTCGGTGGGGGCTCGCCAGCGGGCGCACACGTGCTGATCAGGACGGATCAGGTAGGCGTTGCCAGGCTGACCATCCAGGCGCTGGGCCACCAGGCCTTGCGGGTCAAGCAGGTCGTGGCCGATGCCGATGGCCTTCACATGAGGCTGCCCGGCAGCCCAGGCGGGCACGGGACCAAAGCACAGCAGGGTGAAATCAGGACCGAGCTCTCGCAGCAGCCAGCCGTCCTGGCCGTCGGCACGGCGCACCGGCGCGTCGAGCAGCACGGCACCCGGTACCTGGCGCGGTGCGTTGAACACATCCGAATCAGGGGTGTTGAGCACCGATCCATGCAGCGTGGCCGGCACCGACAACCGCCCGCTGTTGACCAGGCGGCGGGCGAACTCGTGCTCGCGGGCCAGGTCCAGGGTGGCATCGCGGAACAGGCGGCTGATCTCGCTCTTCGGCGTGATGAAGTCGGTGGCCCGGGTCGAATTGAGGATGTTCTCGTCGGCCGCGTACTCGCGCTCGGGGCCGTAGGTGGCCAGCAAGGCCTCGCCGGCACGGCCCTTGAGCAGCCAGTCGAGCTTCCAGGCCAGGTTCTCGGTGTCCTGCACGCCGCTGTTGGCCCCCCGGGCACCGAAGGGCGACACGCCATGCGCACTGTCACCGGCAAAGATCACCCGCCCGTGCACGAAGCGGTCCATGCGCAGGCAGGCGAAGGTGTAGACGCTGGCCCATTCGAGTTCGAACTGAGCATCATGGCCCAGCAGGGCCCGCACACGCGGCAGGATGTTCTCGGGCTTCTTTTCTTCTTCGGGGTCGGCGTCCCAGCCGAGTTGGAAATCGATGCGCCAGACGTTGTCAGGCTGGCGGTGCAGCAGCACGCTCTGGTTCGGGTGGAAAGGCGGGTCGAACCAGAACCAGCGCTCGGTCGGGAAGTCGGCCTGCATCTTGACGTCGGCGATCAGGAAGCGGTCCTGGAAGATGCGGCCCTTGCTTTCCAGGCCCAGCATGGCGCGCACCGGCGAGCGCGAGCCGTCGCAGGCCACCAGCCAGTCGGCGTCGAGTTGGTAGGCGCCCTCGGGGGTGTCGATGCTGACCCGGGCGCCGTCAGCGCGCGGCGCCACGGCCGTGACCTTGTTGTGCCAGCGGATGTCGATCAAGGGCAGTTGCAGCGCACGCTCGACCAGGTAGGCCTCGGCGTAATACTGCTGCAGGTTGATGAAGGCGGGCTGCAGATGACCGTCTTCGGGCAGCAGGTTGAACTGGTAGACCTGCTGGTCATGGAAGAAGACCTTGCCGAGGTTCCAGGACACGCCCTTCTCGACCATGCGTGGGGCCACGCCCAGGCGATCCCAGATCTCGAGCGCCCGCTTCGAGAAGCAGATGGCACGCGAGCCGATGGACAGACGGTAATCGTTGTCGAGCACCACCACCGGTTGGCCGCGCTGGGCCAGATCGATGGCCAGGCTCAGGCCGGCCGGGCCGGCGCCTACCACCACCACCGGATGGCGGGCCGGCGTGGCGGCGTCCTGGTCAGCGCTGCGCCGGTACGGGAACTCGATGGCCTGCACCTCAGGCCCGGTGCCGCGCAGGGCTTCGAGGGGAATGTCTTGGGGTTTCATGCGGGTTGTCTCCTCACACCAATCTCAGGGCTCAGCCTTCCAGGGCCTTCCACATCTGCACATCGCGCTCGGCGGTCCAGATGCGCGGATCGGGGTACTGGGTCGCCTCGTCGTAAGCACGGGTCACGTCAAAAGGCATGCAGTGATTGAAGATCACCCACTGGCCGTACTTGGGCTGCAGCTTGGCGAAGGTGGCCTCGTAGACCTTGCGCAGGTCTTGCCCGGCGGCGGCACCGGCCTTGACGCTCTCGTACAGGTCGCTGATGAAGGCCCGGGTGCCGGCCAGACCAGCCTGCACCTGCTCGGGCGTCTGCAGGGCCGCACCCCGACCCGGCACCAGCTTCTCGGGCTTGAGGGCGGCGATGTTGTCCAGGGTCTGCGGCCAGTCCTTGAAATAGGCATCGCCGGCGTAGGGGGTGGCATCGAACTCGACCAGATCGCCCGAGAACAGGATCTTCTCCTGGGGCAGCCAGGCCACGGTGTCGCCCTTGGTGTGGCCGCGGCCCAATTGCAGGATCTGCACCTCGACGCTGCCCAGCCACAGGGTCATCTTCTTGTTGAAGGTCAGGGTGGGCCAGGTCAGGCCGTCGGGCACGCTCTCGACGTTCTGGAACAGGCGCGGGAAGCGGCCGATCTCGCTGTCCTTGTCGAACTGACCGCGCTCGACGATCAGGTCACGGGTGTCTTCGCTGGCAATGATGTGCTCGGCGCCGTAGGCGCTGGCCCCCAGCACGCGCACCGCGTGGTAGTGGCTCAGCAGCACGTACTTGATGGGCTTGTCGGTCACCTCGCGGATGCGGCGGATCACGTCCTGCGCCATCACCGGCGTGGCCTGGGTGTCGATCACCATCACGGCGTCGTCGCCAATGATGATGCCGGTGTTGGGGTCGCCCTCGGCGGTGTAGGCGTAGGCGTGCTCGGACAGTTTGTCGAAGCTGACCTTCTTCACTTCAAGGTCGGCGGCAGAGGCAAAAGTCTTGGTCGTCATGGCGGTCTCGTGGGTGGGTTGATGATTCAACATAGGCAAATTTGTTTGCCTAAACGGAATTCGTTGATCCTAAGCAAAAAATTCATTCATGTCTAAGTCATTCGTTTAAGTGAAAACCCTAAACCCACCAACCTGCGGATCAGCAAGCACAATCGGGTCATGAGAAGCACGAACGAAGAAGAACAAAGCCCCGAGGCCGAATCCGGCGCCCGCGGGCCGCGCGGAATCCAGAGCGTGGAAGTGGGCGGGCAGTTGCTCAAGGTGCTGGCCCACACGGGGCGCCGCATGGCCTTGAAAGACCTGGCCCGCG
>RXJO01000048.1 GCA_003987795.1 Curvibacter sp. | reverse complement strand
CCCAGCACCGAATAATGCGTCCAGAGATCTGGCGCCATCGTGGTCCAGCCCAACTCACCGAACAGGGCCAGCCACCGGCTCTCCTCATTGAGCTTCAGTTTGTCGGTGGTCCGCACCTTGTCGGTGTATCCCTCGTAGGCCTGCTGCTCCAGGCGGGTCTTCAGCCACCGGCTTATCACCATCAGTGACAAACGGTCTGGAAGGTCCAGATTCATGCGCAGTCGCAACTCGTGACCACGCAGATAGTCCCGCCGCGGCGGCATGCTCTCCATGCGCACCGCCATGCTACCCAGATGCCCGGTCCAGACCAGACGGTCTTCGCTTCGGATGTTGTCGAAAGCCAGGCCTTCACGCTTGGCCCATGCCCCCAAGGCTGCGGAATGATCAGGCTTCAAGAACTTTGACAGGCGCTCCAGCATGGCATTTCAAATTCACTGAAAGAATGATTATTTGCCGGAAGTGAATCCTCTGGCTGCTGACTTTGCATGTCAATCGTTACAACGGTGCAGAACCGCACGCTGACTACGCTCGTGCGGGGAGAGGCGGCTCAGGCGCCTTTGCCTGAACACCGTGAGTTGATGGAAGACAAGCGCGGCGCTGGGTCAATCTGCCGCGCTCGCCCCGACTGGCGGGCAAAGCAACAAACACCTTTTGAGCGCAAAGATCCAGCCACACAGCGCAAAATCATTGGTATATTTCATATATTGATCGTTTTTCTCATTTATGTTCTGTCGATATGGTCGGTGGGACAGGCGGTGATCAGAGCTTGATTTGAAACGTACACGGCACGTTTGTAGCACTTTTGATTTTGAAAAATGCTTTTCTCTCCGATCCCCGACGATGAACTGAAACGCCTCAGAGGACTTCGTGACCTGATGCTCCTCGATACGCCGACGGAGCCTTTTTTTGACACACTGGCGCAGCGTGCAGCCGAGGTCTGCCAGGTGCCCATCGCGCTGGTCAGTCTCATCGACTCAGACCGGCAGTGGTTCAAGGCCAACGTGGGCCTGACAGGTGTTGCCCAGACCGATCGGGACGTGGCTTTTTGTGCCCACGCCATCATGAATGAAGAGATGTTGGTGGTGACCGACGCCAGCAGAGACCTGCGATTTGCAGAGAACCCCCTGGTGACTGGTCAGCCCGGTATCCGTTTTTACGCTGGGTGCCCTCTTTCACTGCCCGATGGTTCACGGGTCGGAACGCTTTGCGTGATCGACCAAGTCGCTCGCGAGCTCGATCAAAACCAGCAAAGTGCGCTTCAGTTCCTGTCCAGCCTGGCAACCCAGGCCCTGGCGATGAGACAAGAGGTGCTGCGCAAAGCGCTGCAAATTCGTGATCGCTATGAGCACGCACTGGAGCGCAACGAACAGAGGTTCAGAGCCCTGGTCGAATCACAGGGTGATCTGGTCTCTCTGGCCACCCAGGAGGGCACCCTGCACTACGTGAACCCTGCCTACGCCGATCACTTTGGCCTGAAGCCCAAACAGATGATCGGGCGAAATCTGTTCGAGTTCGTCTCCGAAGCCGATCGGCCAGACGTCAAGGCTCAGATCCAAAGGGTGTTCGAAACACAAGAAAGTCAGACGGGCGAGAACCGCATGCTGGCTGCAGACGGCGCAGAAAAATGGGTTGCCTGGACCAATCATTTCCAGCAGGAGGGCGACGGCTCTGTGCTGGTGCACTCCGTGGGGCGTGACATCACGGCCAGACGGCGGGCAGAACTGGCTTTGCAGGCGAACGAGCGATTGCTGGAGCGCACCTCCAGCGTCGCCAAGGTGGGAGGCTGGGAGCTTGACGTCGCGACGCAAACGGTGACTTGGACGCTGGAAACCAAGAAAATCCACGATGTCCCACCCGACTTCCAGCCCAAGGTGGATTCTGTCATCGACTTCTACCCGCCAGACCAGCGCGATGCGCTTCAGGAAACCATCCAGCGGGCCATTGAATCCGAGCAGGCCTGGGACCTTGAATTGCCCCTGATCACGGCCAAAGGCCGATCCATCTGGGTTCGAGCCTGCGGTGAAGTGGAGCGGGCTGCAACAGGCGAGACGTTGAAGCTTTTCGGCACCGTGCAAGACATCACAGAGCGCAAGGCTCTTGAGGAAAAGCTGAGCACTATTTCTCGGCAGTACCAAGACCTCTACGATCACGCACCTTGTGGATACCACTCCTTGGATTCCCAAGGACGCTTCATCCACATCAATCAGGTGGCCCTGTCGTGGCTGGGTTGCGATCAAGACGAAGTCATCGGAAAGCTGAAGATCTCGGACTTTTTTGATGACACCGGGAAGGCACATTTCAAGCAGTATTTCCCGATCTTGATCGAACAGGGTCAGGTCGGCCCCGTCGAGTTCAATTTGTTGGGGCGCCATGGACAGACACGGCGAGTGAGCATCCTCGCCACGGCGATTCAGGATGACCTGGGACGCTTCCTGATGAGTCGGACCGTGATGTACGACGTGACCGAGTTGTTCAACACCCGTGAGTTGCTCCGCAAGGTCAACATCGAGCAAGAGGCGATGCTGGACAACGACATGCTGGGCATCTCCAAATTGAAGGATCGCCGCATCATCTGGCGCAATCGAGCCCTTGAACGCATCTTCGGCTACCCACCGGGTGGATTGCTGGGCCAGCCTACTGAAATCCTCTACCCGAATCCCGAAAGCTATGAAGCCTTTGGCCGCGAGGCCTATCCCTTACTCCGCTCAGGCCAGAGTTTTCGCAGGCAGTGGGAGATGCGTCGGTGCAATGGCGACCCCATCTGGGTTGAACTGAACGGTGTGTCTTTGGCGGAGGCGGATGGCGAGACGCTTTGGCTGCTCCAGGACATCAGCGAAATGAAGCAGTATCAGGCCCAGGTGGAGCACATCGCATTCCACGACAACCTGACCAAGCTGCCCAATCGATTGCTGCTGTCGGATCGCATGCGGCAAGCCTTCGCTCTGAACGAGCGCATGGGCACCATGGCTGCTGTCTGCTACATGGACCTCGATGGCTTCAAACCAGTGAACGATCAGTTCGGGCATGAAGTCGGTGATCGCTTGCTGCAAGCGATCGCTCAAAGGCTCCTGCAAGTCGTGAGAGCTTCCGATACCGTGGCCCGACTCGGCGGCGACGAATTCGTGCTTTTGCTGACCGGACTTCAAAGCGAAAGCGAGGCCGAGGAGGTGCTTCGCAGGGCCCAGGCCAATGTTGGACAAGCCTGGACCATGCCCGATGGGCAAGCCACCCAAGTCACGGCGAGCCTCGGGATTGCATTTCATCCCAAGGATGCCAGGTTGCCCTCCGAACTTCTCAGATTGGCTGATGAAGCGATGTACTCGGCCAAACGCAGAAACAAAGCTGACATGGGTAAAGGCAAGTGGCCATCGCACACCTGATCCCTTTCGAGCCAGCCGGCTGCTGCAAACTAGCACAAGGCTGGGCACAATTTGAAAAGCACCCTGACTGAGGTCGATGCGTCAGACGGCTTGATCCAGACAATGGCCCCGCACCCCATAGCCAGGTTTGGTCTGGATCTGATGAAGACTGTGCCCCCGCCGAGGGTCAGGTGATCTCGCTTTTGGCGGCATAATCCGGGGCGCGCCGGAACTCTTTCCGATGCAAATCGGAAAGAGCTACAACTAAAGTAGCGCACAATCCAGAATCCATGCGACTGCCCGTAGCTCAGTTGGATAGAGCAACAGCCTTCTAAGCTGTGGGTCACAGGTTCGACTCCTGTCGGGCAGGCCAGCCATACAAGACGTCGTCACACGCTCCCCTTGTCTCGAAGCAAGGTTGTCCAAAAACGTGACAGGTCCCTGGCGCCTTACATTTCTTATCAAAGAGTGCCTTGAAGTCGGCGTCTGAACGACCAGAATGACGCATGGACTTCACCGATGCTCAGTTGCGCCAATTGCGACTGGCCGTGCACGATGCGCTCGCCGGGCTGGATGAGCTCGTCTTGTTGCTGAAGATCGCCCAGCGAACACCTGATGCACAAGAGGCTGAGGCTCTGACCCGTCAAACACTGGGCTTGTCGCTGTCACAAGGCGGCGACAAAAATAATAAAACATAACTATTCAGCCCCCAGAATCGCATTTAAAACCATCTCTTCGGGTGAGCTTTACCGATCTTTCAACCCCCTAAAAATTTTCTAAAAAAACTGTCAACCAAGTCTGCTGGCCTTTCGTTGTAGCTCCATCCACGGAGATTTCAAATGAATTCCAGCTTCGCCAAACAACCTGTCAACGCCTGGCCTCACGACGATCGCGATCGCAAGCGCACCCCCCAGCGCTGAACCCGAGCCTCGGGGCCCCGTGCCCTGCCACAGGCCAGACAAGCCCAACACACCTCCCAAAAGCGCCTCTTGTGGCGCTTTTTGTCGTTCGGGAGGTCCGTTTCCTTGAAGAGCCGACAGGCCCTATCCCCACCGCTCTCACCGGCTTTGACGATGGCTGCCGCCCCCAAGCGCGACGGCCGGCGTGTCCCCTGTCCGTCACAGCCCTGATGTAGTCCTTGCTACATTGGCGCAAAATGCCGGGATGCAACTCAACTTCATCGCCAACGCATCGGTGCCCAGCTCTTCGGGCAAAACCCTGCCAGTGATCGATCCTTCGGACGGGCAGGTCTTTGATCATCTTCAGCGCAGCAACGCCCAGGACATCGACGACGCCGTCCGGGCCGCGCGCCAGTGCTACGACACGGTCTGGGGCAAGCTCAGTGCTGCCGAGCGGGGTAGTCTGCTGATGCGCCTGTCGGTCAAGGTCGGTGAGCACGCCGACGAGCTGGCCGCCCTGGAGCAACGAGATTGCGGCAAACCGACCAAGCAGGCCCGTGCCGATGCGCTGGCCCTGGTGCGCTATTTCGAGTTCTATGCCGGCGCCGCCGACAAGTTCCATGGTGAGACCATCCCCTACCAGGATGGCTACAGCGTGCTGACCTGGCGTGAACCGCACGGGGTGACCGGTCACGTGATTCCCTGGAACTACCCGATGCAGATCTTTGGCCGCAGCGTCGGCGGCGCCTTGGCGGCGGGCAATGTCTGCGTGGTCAAGCCGGCCGAAGACGCCTGCCTGTCGCTAATCCGCGTTGCGCAATTGGCAGCCGAGGTGGGTTTCCCGGCCGGCGCCCTGAACATCGTCACGGGCTACGGCCATGAGGTGGGTGACGCCCTGGCACGCCACCCCGGCATCGACCACATCAGCTTCACGGGCAGCCCCAAGGTGGGCACACTGATCCAGCAAGTGGCTGCCGAGCGCCATTGCCCGGTCACCCTCGAGCTGGGGGGCAAGAGCCCGCAGATCATTTTTGAAGATGCCGATCTTGACGCCGCCGTGCCGGTGATCATCAACGCCATCGTTCAGAACGCCGGCCAGACCTGCTCGGCCGGTTCGCGCGTGCTGATCCAGGACAGCATCTACGAACCCCTGCTGGAGCGGCTGGGCCACGCCTTCGAAGCCTTGCGGGTGGGCCCTGCCCACCTGGACCTGGATGTGGGCCCCTTGATCCGCCAGACCCAGCAGCAACGGGTGTGGGATTTTCTGTCGGATGCCCAGGTGGCTGGCATCCCGATGGTGGCCCAGGGCCGGGTGGTCGACGAGGCCCCAGAGACCGGCTACTACCAGGCCCCCACCCTGCTGCGTGACGTGCCGGTGGACCACCGCCTGGCTCAGGAAGAAGTGTTTGGCCCCGTGTTGGCGGCCATGCGCTTCCGCGATGAAGACCACGCGGTGGAGCTGGCCAACGCCACCCACTTCGGCCTGGTGGCCGGGGTCTGGACACGCGATGGCGGACGCCAGTTCCGAATGGCCAAACGACTGCGCTGCGGCCAGGTGTTCATCAACAACTACGGGGCCGGCGGAGGTGTCGAGCTTCCCTTCGGCGGTGTGAAATCGTCAGGTTATGGCCGCGAGAAGGGCTTTGAGGCCCTCTACGGCTTCACCACGCTGAAGACTGTCGCCATTCGCCACGGCTGACACCGCTGCCCTCAGTTTTTCCCAGGGGACGCCATGGCCGGCAGATGCTGGCGGTCGCGCCCCAACCGACCCATCTGGAGACTTTTCATGCGCGTGAATCAGAAATCGATCATCGTGACCGGTGCCGGCAATGGCATTGGTGAAGGCATTGCCAAACGCCTGGCCGCCGAAGGCGCCCAAGTGCTCGTCAACGACATCAACGAAGCCGGGGGCCAGCGGGTGGTCGCCGAGATCACGGCCGCCGGGGGCAAGGCAGCCTTCTTCAAGGCCGATGTCACCCGCTCAGACGAGGTCAAGGCCCTGGTGGACGGGGCGGTACGCCTGTATGGCAAGCTCGACGCCATCGTGAACAACGCCGGCTGGACGCACCGCAACCGCCCCGCGCTGGAAGTGACCGAGGAGGAGTTCGACCGCTGCTTCGCCATCAACGTGAAGAGCATCTACCTGGCCACCTTGCACGCCACGCCGGTGTTCCGTGCCAATGGCGGCGGCAGCTTCATCAACATCGCGTCGACCGCAGGCGTGCGCCCCCGCCCCGGCCTGACCTGGTACAACGGCTCCAAGGGGGCCGTGATCACCATCAGCAAGTCGCTCGCGGCCGAGCTCGGGCCCGACAACATCCGGGTCAACTGCATCAACCCGGTGTTCAACCCGGACACAGGACTGGCTGCCGAGTTCGCCGGGGGTCCCGTGGACGAGGCGCGCCGCGCCAAGTTTCTGGCCACCATCCCACTGGGCCGGTTCTCGACCGCACTGGATGTGGCCAATGCGGCCCTTTACCTGGCATCGGACGACGCCGCCTTCATCTCGGGCGTTTGCATTGAAGTGGACGGCGCACGCTGCGTCTGATCCGCCCTCACCCGACCGACCTCATGGATTTCCCCCATGAGGCCCGTCGGGGCTCTGCTTCTGGTGTACCGTTGCGCGCATGAGCAAGGTGTCCGACCGACAGGGCACTGCCCGACCTCCTGCCTGCATGACCGAACCATCGCCCCCTACCGCTGCGAATCGCATCATCCCTGTGGCCGACTGGCGCCGTCCAGGGCCGCAGGCCGCTGAAACCCACCCGCTGATCCCGGCGCAAGGCCTGCTGCAGGATCGACTGCAACGACCCTTGCGTGACCTGCGCATCAGCGTCACCGATCGATGCAACTTCCGCTGTGGGTACTGCATGCCCAAAGAGGTGTTCGACAAGAACTACCCCTATCTGCCGCACGCCTCGCTGCTGAGCTTCGAAGAGATCACCCGGGTGGCGGCCCAGTTTCTGGCCCACGGCGTGCGCAAGATCCGCTTGACCGGTGGTGAGCCTCTGCTGCGCAAGAACCTCGAGCACCTGATCGAGATGCTGGCTGCCTTGCGCACCCCCGAGGGCCTGCCCCCTGAGCTCACCCTGACCACCAATGGGTCGCTGCTGGCCCGCAAGGCCCGGGCACTGCGCGATGCCGGCCTGCAACGCGTCACCGTCAGCCTCGACGGTCTGGACGATGCGGTGTTCCGCCGCATGAACGATGTCGACTTCCCGGTGGCCGATGTGTTGGCCGGCATTGAGGCCGCGCGTGATGCAGGTCTGGGCGCACGCGGCGGGCTGAAGGTGAACATGGTGGTCAAGCGGGGCACCAATGAGCATGAGATCCTGCCGATGGCGCGCCATTTCAGGGGGCGCGGTGTCACGCTGCGTTTCATTGAATACATGGACGTAGGCGCCACCAATGGCTGGCGCATGGACGAGGTGCTGCCCTCAGCCCAGGTGATCGAACGGCTGCAGACTGAGTTTGCCCTGGTTCCGCTGGAGGCTGCTGCCCCGGGCGAAACCGCCCAGCGCTGGGGTTATGCAGGCCCGTCTGGCCAATGGGATCCCAGCCTGGGCGAGGTCGGCGTGATCAGCAGCGTCACCCAGGCTTTCTGCCACGATTGCAACCGGGCACGCCTGTCCACCGAAGGTCAGGTCTACCTGTGCCTGTTTGCCGGCCAGGGCCACGATCTGCGCAGCCTGCTCCGCGGCGGGGCCAGCGATGCCGAATTGGCCTCGGCCATCGCCCACATCTGGCAAGGCCGCAGCGACCGATACTCCGAGTTGCGTGCCAGCCTGCCTGCCGAAGCGGCTGAGCCGTCCCCAGGTCGCCGTCGGGTGGAAATGAGCTACATCGGTGGTTGATTCTCGTCGGACCCCGCTTTGAAGACCGGCATTCTTCTTCCACCCACCCGCCCTGACCAGATCACCGGCTTGGTCCTGGCCGGCGGCCTGGGCCAACGCATGGGTCAGGAAAAAGGACTGGTGCCCCTGCACGGCCAGCCTCTGGCCTGGCATGCCCTGCAGCGCCTGCGCCTCCAGGTGGGTCCACTGGCCCTGAACGCCAACCGCCAGTTGGCGCAGTACGAGGCACTGGGCGCCCCCATCTGGACAGACGCCCCCGCCGCCGAGCCACAAGGCCCGCTGGCGGGCATGCTCAGCGGTCTGCGCCATTGCAAGACCGACTGGCTGCTGACGGTGCCGTGCGACGTCCCGAATTTTCCGAGCGATCTGGCTAAGCGGCTGGTAGAGGCTTTGGGCACGCCGCCCAAGCCCCAGGCCACCGTGCGGGCCTTCACCCCCGACGAGGGCAACCCGGCGTCGGCCACCGCACGCCCTGGGCCTTGGCGCCAGCCCGTGTTCTGCCTGCTTCACCGCAGTCTGGCCGACGACCTGGACGGCTGGCTTCAAGCAGGGGGCCGCAAGGTGGGCGCCTGGCTGAGCCGGCACCCCTTGGCTGAGGCCGTGTTCGATCGGCCCCAGGATCAACCCGGCGATTTCGCCAATGTGAACACGCCAGATGAACTGGCCAGGCTGAGCTGAAGCCCCGCCCCTGAACTCAACGAGAGGCCTGCTGCCGCCCCAAAGCGGCGACCAGCGGCTTGTCGATGCGCCCCAACAAGCCCTCGTCACGCAAGCCCGCACGGTTGAGCAAGAGCACGCTCACCGCCTGCAGTCGAGGGTATACCCGCCATTCGGCGTAGTGGCCCAGCCCCCCACCGGCATGCCCACACCAGTGCTGCCCCTCCAGCCAACCCGTGAAGCCGCCCAGACCCCGCGCCGGACCCACCACCGGCACCGTGTCGAACAGGCCTGACGGGCAACCGCTGCTGGCCAGCCCTTGGCGTGCCAGCAGCCCCTGCAGACCAGCCGCCAGGCCGGCTGCATGGCCGATCAGGCCGCAGCAAGCCTGGGCGTCGGCCTGATGGTGTTCGAGGCGGACCCAGGCGCCGCTGACACCAGCCACATAACGGTCGCGATCCAGAAACCAGGCCAGCGCAGGGTTCAACCAGCCCCAGCGGGGCAAGGTACCACGGGCATGATGGGCGGGATCAGGCGGGTCGAAACTGAGGTGCCCCCCTGGCAGGGTCCCGCCGCCCAGCCAACCCTGCGCCTGCAAAAAGGCGGGCAGGGATTGACCGGTCACCGCACGCAGCACCTGGCCCAACCAGAGGTGACCGATGCGGGAGGCGCGATAGGCCCCACCCGGCGAGCGGACCGGGCGTCCATGCTCGAGCAGCAAGGCCTCAGCCACCTTGCCGGGGTCGAAGCTGTCCCGGCACAGGTGGATCCAGGCCAAGGCGCTGGGATTGGCAAATCCGGCCATGTGCAACAAGGCCTGCCGCACGGTGGCCGCCCCCAGCTCGACATGCCCGTCCAGGTAGTTCTGAAGCGGCTCATCGAGCGCCAGCAGCCCGGTCTGGACGCAGCGCAGCACGGCTGCGGCCGTCCACAGCTGGGTGGCCGAATGCAGATTGAAACGGTGGCCGGCCTGCAGCAACTGGCCCGTGCCCGGGTCGGCGAGCCCCGCCTGAAACGACAGCAGGGGATCGGGACCCTGCAGGAACAGGTATTGCACGCCAGGGCTGTTGCCCGACGTGAGCAGCATCTGCAGCGAATGGCGCACAGCCTGCACGGCCGCTGCCTGCGAATCAAAATCCATCGCCCTCATCCCTGAAGCACTGGGCATGGCCCGTTGGCAACAGGATACGGTGCCCCCGTGGCCACCCCACGCAAAGCCATCGAGATGTTGCAGCAAGACGACGGCGTCAAACCACGGTCACAGCTCATTCTGGTGGTTCAGCGGCGGCCCAGGGCTTTCTCCACCCCCATGTTGGCCAAGGCATCTGCGCGCTCGTTGCCAGGGTCGCCGGCATGCCCTTTGACCCAGCGCCACTCGATCTGATGCCCCCCGGTGGAAACCAGCGCATCCAGCCGCTGCCACAGTTCGGCATTCTTCACAGGTTGCTTGGCGGCGGTCTTCCAACCCTTGGCCTTCCAGCCATGGATCCATTCGGTGATGCCCTTGCGCACGTACTCGCTGTCGAGGAACAACGTGACCTGGCAGGGGCGCTTGAGTGCGCCCAAAGCCTCGATCACTGCCATCATTTCCATGCGGTTGTTGGTGGTCCCCAGTTCGCCGCCGAACAATTCCTTCTCGAAGCTGCCCGACTTGAGCAGCACTCCCCAACCACCGGGCCCCGGATTGCCCTTGCAGGCGCCGTCGGTGTAGATCACAACATGGTTCAAAACTCAAAATCCTTCTGATTCAAAACGGGACATCGAAGACTGGCCTGTCGCTTCCGCGGGTTGCCGATGCTGGCGATTGACCGCCGGCACCGGCACCCCGGCAGGCCGACGCGTGGTTTTCCAGGCCGGCCCCAACAGGCGCATGCCTCTCACGCGCTTGACCGCGACCAGACAATAGGCGGCGCCAAAAATAGGCCACCAACGCGGTCCGGCGCGGTCCATCCACTCGTAACGCCGCAACCATTTCTCGCTGTCGACGGCGGGCCGGTAGCAGCCGAAGTCGGCCTCCTCGACCTCGAAACTCAGCAGACGCAACCAGTCTCGCAGCCGCAGATAGCCGAGGAAATCACCCTCGCCGGGCAGATAGAGCTGCCCGCAGCCAAAGCGCCGGTAAAGGTGCTCGCGCCGTTGCCGGGCGCCCCACAGGCTGGCGGGGTTGAAGCAGCAGATCACCACCCGCCCCTCGGGCACCAGCACCCGTGCCACCTCACGCAAGGTGGTGTGGGGATCATGCGAGACCTCCAGCGTGTGGGGCAAGACCACCAGGTCCAGACTGGCCTCAGGGAAAGGGAGCGCTGCAAAATCGGTCACCAGCGCAGCCCGAAGACCGCCCGGTGCCGCCTGCACCGCCGTGCTGTCCACGGCCAGCCATTGATGCGGCATGCGGTTGCGCCGCAAGGCATCGAGTTCAGGCAGGCCCAGCTGCAGGCTGTGGTAGCCGAAGATGTCGGCCACGGCGGCATCGATGCGCGCCTGCTCCCACGCCATCAGGTAGCGCCCGGGCGGGGTCTGGAACCATTCGTGAAGCGACTGCATGGAGGGACTGAAAATGCGAAACTCGGTGGCTGGGCCGCGCCAAGACGGCGCCAGGGATCCCGGCGGCTAAGCACCGGAAGGCAGGCCCAGAGCATAGCGCCTGCATCCCCCTGTCGGCCCTTCATCTTTCTATAATCCGCCCGTCCATGACCACACACCTCCTTCCCCTGCCGGCCTTCGCAGACAACTACATCTGGCTGCTGCACGATGGCCGGCGGGCGCTGGTGGTCGACCCGGGGGATGCTCAGCCTGTGCTGGACGCCCTGGCCCGGATGCCCGACTTGCAGCTGGAGGCCATCTTGCTGACGCACCACCATGCCGATCACACCGGCGGCGTCGCCACGCTGCGGTCCCAGACCGGCGCCCAGGTGCTGGGCCCCGCCGACGAAAAGTTGCCCGAGCCCGTCAGCCGATTGAACGCTGGCGACACGGTGGAGGCTGCAGGCTTTCGTCTTCAGGTGATCGGCGTGCCAGGCCACACGGCTGGACACATCGCTTACTTCCTGGAGCCTGCAGGGACCGACGCCACGCCCCCCCTGCTCTTTTGTGGCGACACCCTGTTCTCGGGTGGCTGCGGACGGCTCTTCGAAGGCACGCCAGCCCAGATGCTCGCTTCACTGGATCGCCTGAGCGCGCTGCCATGCAACACCCGGGTCTGTTGTGCCCACGAATACACCTTATCTAACCTGCGCTTTGCCCTGGCGGTGGAACCCCACAACCAGGCCCTGATCGACCATCACGCCCGATGCACCGACCTGCGGGCCAAGCATGAACCCACCCTGCCCTCCACCCTCGCGCTGGAACAGGCCATCAACCCCTTCCTGCGCTCGCGCCTGCCCTCGGTGATCGAGGCCGTGCAAGCCCAGGCCCCCGACCTCCCCGGCGCCGACGAGGCTGCCGTGTTCGCGCGGCTGCGCGAATGGAAAAACAACTTCAAATGAAATTGCTCACCGCGGCCTGTCTGGCCGCCTTGCTGTGGTTGACCGGCTGCGCCAATGCACCCACCCCGAACCCAGGCAGCACCGAAGCCAGCGCCGCCTCGACGAGCGCCACCGCTTCACGCCCGCCTGTGGCACGCTCTCCCATGACCATGACGCTGGGGGGGGCGCATCCGCTGCAGCCGATCGCTGCGGCTGAGGCCTACTCACGCCCCGTGGCCCAATTGGCGGCACCATCCGACATCTGGGAGCGCATCCGCGCCGGTTTTGCGATGCCCGATCTCGACACCGATCTGGTGCATGACCGCGAACAGTGGTACACCGCGCGGCCTGACTACCTCAACCGCATGACCGAGCGGTCGCGCAAATACCTCTTCCACATCGTCGAAGAGTTGGAGCGCCGGGGCATGCCCACCGAACTGGCCCTGTTGCCTTTCATCGAAAGCGCCTTCAACCCACAGGCCGTCTCGTCGGCCAAGGCCGCTGGCATGTGGCAGTTCATGCCCGCCACCGGAACCACCTTCGACCTCAAGCAGAACGTCTTCCGTGACGACCGGCGCGACGTGCTGGCCTCGACCCGCGCGGCCCTCGACTACCTGCAAAAGCTCTACAACATGTTCGGCGACTGGCACCTGGCGTTGGCCGCCTACAACTGGGGCGAGGGCAGCGTGGGCCGAGCCATCGCACGCAACCAGAAGCAAGGCCTGGGCACCCGCTACGTCGACCTGAACATGCCCAACGAGACGCGTTATTACGTGCCCAAGCTGCAGGCCGTGAAGAACATCGTGGCCAACCCGGAACTGTTCCGGGCCGAGCTCGCGCTCATCCCCAACCACCCCTACTTCGAGACGGTGGACATCCCTGGCGACATCGACGTGGCCCTGGCCGCCAAACTGGCCGAAGTGCCGCTCGACGACTTCAAGGCGCTCAACCCCTCGGTGCACCGCCCCGTGATCCTGGCCGCCGGCACGCCGCAGATCCTGCTGCCCTGGGACAACGCGACCATCTTCAAGCGCAACCTGGAGGCCTACCACGAGCGCCTGGCCACCTGGACGGCCTGGACGGCCCCCAGCACCATGTCGGTGGCCTCGGCCGCGCAACGTGTCGGCATGAGCGAGTACGACCTGCGCAACGTGAACAACATCCCGCCGCGCATGCTGATCAAGGCCGGCTCGGCCCTGATCGTGCCCCGCCTGGGCGCGCTCGACAACGACGTGGGCAGCCGGGTGGCCGATGCGGGCCAACTGGCCCTGGCGCCCGAGATCGTGACCCGCCGCACCGTGCTCAAGGCGGGCCGCAAGGACACCGTGCTCAGCATCGCCCAGCGCTACAAGCTGACAGCCAGCCAGGTGGCCGACTGGAACGACACCAAGACTTCGGCCGCATTCAAGGTTGGCCAGTCGGTGATCGTCTACCTGCCTTATCAGCCGCGCGCCGCCAGCTCGGCCGGTCAAAGCAACCCGGGCAACAGCGCCAAGAATCCGCCTCCACGCGCCTCGGTCTCCAGCACCAGCCACCGGCCCACACGACAGCCTGCGCGCAGCGCCAGCGCACCGACCCGCAGCGCACCGGCTTCGGCCCCCGCTCGTCGCAAGCACTGAAGAGCGCCTCCGGCAGCGTGCAACACCCGGTGTGCTCGCCTGTCCGAGGCCCCCGCTGCCGACTCAGGCTTTCAGAGCGTCCCTGGCCCGACGTGCAAACTCATTGGTGTAGAGGCGTGGCAGGTCCATTCGCTCACCCTGGATCGCGGGATCGACGAGTGCAAGGGCACGCAATGCCGTGCGAGGACCGTCGTCAGGCAGCAGGCCATCGGGCGAGATGGCCTCCCGCATCTTTCCGAAGGCGGCCAGATACAGTGCCCGATCTCCCAGCAAGTACGCCTCTGGCACAGCCTGCAGCAGATCGGATGGGCCCGCCGTCTGCAACCATTTGAGGGCTCGGACCATGGCCAGGGTCATGGCCTGCACGGTGCGCGGATTCTTCTGGATGAAGGCCGAACTGGCGAACAGGCACCCCGCCGGCATGGGCCCGCCAAACACCTCGGCGCTGCCACGCAAGGTGCGGGTGTCGGCCACCACACGCACCTCATTCTTCTGCGTCAGCATGGTCATGACCGGGTCCACACTGCTCAGCGCATCGATGCTGCCAGAACGCAGGGCCGCCAGCGCCGAGCTGCCAACCCCCACCGCGACAGTATGGATCTCCGACATGGGCAGGCCGGCGCGGGCCAGCAACAGGCGACAGACCGTGTCGGTGGACGAGCCCGGCGCCGACACCCCGATCCGGCGGCCCCGCAGGCTGCCCAGGCCCTTGTAGGCCGGCAGGGTGCGATTCGACACCCCCACCACCACCTGAGGGGCGCGCCCCTGCAACACAAAGGCCTTGACCGGCAAACCACGGCTTTGCAGGCGCAAGGTGTGCTCGAATGCCCCTGAGCAGACGTCAGCCCCGCCATCGACAAAAGCCTGCAGGGCGCGGGCACCCCCCTGAAAATCCAGGATCTGCACCTCCAGGCCCTCAGCCTTGAAGTAGCCCAGTTGCTCGGCGATGGTCAGCGGCAGGTAATAGAAGGTGGCCTTGCCACCCACTGCGATCGAAACGGAACTGCGCTCCAGCGGAGGCTGGGCCAGCAAGGCCGGGGCCCCCAAGGCAGAGGCTGCCAGCGTGAGCACGCCCCCGAACGTGCGGCGATTCAGCGCCAGAGACGGCCTCATGGGAATGACTCCTCACAGGGCTGGAGACAATGGGTCATAGAACGACATGAAAAAAATACCCGCACCGGTGTCAGGCCGTGCGGGTTACCGGAACAGTGTGCCACCGGCCTGTGTCAGGCGCATTTCAGCGCTGGCATGCCACGAACTGCTGAGCCACAGGCCCTTCAGTGATAGCCGATGAACAGGATCACCAGATTGATCAGCATCCCCACGGCCCAGGCCGCGCTGCGGGCACTGGAGAGGCCGCCGACATACATCGTGATGTAGAGAATGCGTGTCAGCACATACAGGAAGGCCAAAATGTCGAGCAAGGTCTGTGCCGCGCCAAGCTGGTGCGCGATGATCACGGCCGCCATGAAAAACGGCAAACCCTCGAAGCTGTTGGCCTGTGCCGCATTGGCCCGGGCCCGCCAATCAGATTGCCGGGCCAGCCACTGACGCGGGTTGTCGTTGTCATAGCCGCCCTGGTTGCGAGGCTTGCCCAGCATGCCCGACTTGGCAATGCCCGCACACACATAGGGAAGCAGGGCCGCCGCCAGCAAGCACCAGTAAGCCACCGTGAAACGGACAAAGTGAAGAGTGTTCATGTCAGAAATGAGATCTTGCCGGGTCACAGACAGGCAGACCGATCGCCGCAAGCCTTGCCAGGCTGCCCGGCTTGCCGGCAGCCCGGGATAAAACAAGCCCGCCATTAAATCACGGCCAAGCCCGTCGTCGCGGCCAAAAAAGACGCGCCGGAGACCTCGGTACGCAAGGGTCAGCGGCGATCGGCCAGCGCATGGGCAATGGTGCCCAGATCCACGTATTCGAGCTCGCTGCCCACCGGCACCCCACGGGCCAGACGGGTGACCCGCAGCCCGCGCGCGCGCAAGCCCTCACCCACCACATGAGCAGTCGCTTCGCCTTCAGCCGTGAAGTTGGTGGCCAGAATCACCTCCTGGACCCGCCCGTCACAAGCCCGCTGAAACAGCAGATCAATGCCGATCTCATGAGGCCCGATGCCGTCAAGCGGACTGATCCGCCCCAGCAGCACGAAATACAGGCCCTTGTAGGCCCCAGTGCGCTCGAGGGCCGCCTGGTCGGCGGGCGACTCGACCACGCACAGTCGGGTGGCATCGCGGGCCGGATCCAGGCAGGTCGCACAAACCGGCTGCTGCGTGAAGGTGTGGCAGCGCTCGCAGTGACGCATGCTGGCGCTGGCTTCCAACAGCGCATGGGCCAACAACTGCGCCCCCTCGCGATCGTTCTGCAACAGGTGGTAGGCCATGCGCGAGGCCGACTTGACACCCACGCCCGGCAGGCGTCGCAAGGCCTGCACCAGCGCGTCCAGCGAGTGCGTGTCTGAACTCATGACGGAGACGCCACCAAGCGGACCGGCCAGGCCAAATGAATCGCGCTCAGAACGGGAACTTCATGCCGCCTGGCAGGCCAGGCATGCCGGCGGTGAGCTTGGACATCTTCTGCTCCGAGGTCTCCTCGGCCTTGCGCACCGCAGCATTGAAAGCCGCAGCCACCAGGTCTTCGAGCATGTCCTTGTCGTCGGCCAGCAGGCTGGGATCGATGGTGACACGCTTGACATCGTGCTTGCAGGTCATCAGCACCTTCACCAGGCCAGCGCCCGATTCACCCTCGACCTCGATGTGGGCCAGTTCTTCCTGGGCCTTCTTGAGGTTGTCCTGCATGGCCTGGGCCTGCTTCATGAGGCCGGCGAGTTGTCCCTTGTTGAACATGATCAGAAGTCTTTCTAGGAGAAATGATTGAAGAAAAAAGCAGAAAAATTCGAGGTCTTGGCACCCAGCCGCCCCATCAGGCCGACTTGATGCTGCCGGGCACGATTTTCGCCCCAAAGTCACGCATGACCGACTGGACGAAGGGATCACCCAGGATGATCTCCTCGGCCAGCTTCTGCCGCGCCGCCGCTGCCGCAGAATTGCGCCGGGCCGGACTGTCGATCACCACCCCCAGCTCGACAGTGATCTGACTGGCCAGACCGGCCTGCTGCAAGGCCTGGCGCAGACGCTCCCGGCTGTTGGGCTGATTGAGCGACTCGCGCTCGACACGCAGCATCCAGTGGTCACCATCACGCGCCACCAGTTGCGACTGCAAGGCCAACTCACGCACCAGGGCCGTGATGGCCTCGGCGGCCGCCAATTGCTGCACCGTCGCATGCCAGAACTCGCCGTCTTCGGTGGGCGTGAAAGTGGGGGCCACACGAGAGGCCGCGTGCACGTCATAGCGCGGCTGGGTGCGCTCACCCGGTTCTGGTTGCACACGCACCGGCACGGCCATCAGATCCGGGGCAGGCCCGGCCGCCAGGGCGCCGGAAGGTGAATCGCCGGGTTCACGCACCGGGAGCGACACCCCCCGGGTGGGGGCCGGCGTCACCGCCACCGAGCCATCATCTGGCCACTCGTCGGCCCAAGGTGGCGGGCCACCCGCGTCAACCTCATCGGCCGACTCGCCCCACGAACCCTCTTGGGCGGTGGGCTCGACCTGCACAGGCGCCGATGCCGGAGCCGGTGGTGACGCGGGCCCTGAAGCCACCACGACAGCAGGCACCGAAGGGGCCGACGTCACTGGCGCTGGAATGCGAGTGGACAGTTCAGGAGGTGACACCCGCGGTTCGGACGCCGCGGACACCGGAGCAGGAACAGCGATCGGAGCAGCCACCGGCGCAGAGGCAGGCGCGGCGACAGGGGCCGGAACAGGCGCCGGAACAGCCACCGGAGCTGCCTGAACCGGTCTGGCGACCGGCTCAGGGCTTGCCGACGCCGGTTTCAGAGTTTTTTTTTCAGCCAGTGCGCTGTCGCTGCGTGGGTGCCCCGACTTGAAGGCCAAGAGTCGCAGCAGCACCATGGTCAAGGCCGCGTACTCATCAGGCGCCAGACCCAGTTCGGCGCGACCGTGCAGGCACATGCTGTAGAGCAACTGGGTCTCGTCGGCCGGCAGCAGCTCGGCCAGACGGGCGATCTCAGCGGCTTCGGGGTCGGTCGGATCCAGGGCGGCCGCCATCTGCGGCACCGCCTGGAACACGGCCATGCGCTGAAGCACCGCACTCATCTCTTCCAGGGTGGAAGCCGCCGACAGTCCGTTCAGGCGCAGGGCGTCGGTGGTCTCGACCACACTGCGGCCATCGTTGGCAGCCAGCGCGGCGATCACACGGAACACATGGCTGCGGTCCACGCTGCCCAACATCTGGCGCACGCCGGCTTCCTGCAATTGCCCACTGCCGAAGGCAATCGCCTGGTCGGTCAGCGACAGTGCATCACGCATCGAGCCACGCGCGGCCCGGGCCAGCAGACGCAAGGCGCCTTCTTCGGCAGGGACGGACTCCTGGGCCAACACCCGGGTCAGATGCTCCAGCACCGTCTCGGGCGCCATCGGCCGCAGGTTGAATTGAAGGCATCGCGAAAGCACCGTGACCGGCACCTTTTGGGGATCGGTGGTGGCCAGCACGAACTTGAGGTATTCAGGCGGCTCTTCGAGGGTCTTCAACATCGCGTTGAACGCGGTGTTGGTCAGCATGTGGACTTCGTCGATCATGAAGACCTTGAAACGCCCCTGCACCGGCTTGTAGACCGCCTGCTCCAGCAGCGACTGGACCTCATCCACCCCCCGGTTGGACGCCGCGTCCAGCTCGGTGTAGTCGACAAAGCGACCGCTGTCGATGTCCGTGCAGGCCTGACAGACGCCACAAGGGGTGTTGGTGATGCCACCCTGGCCATCCGGGCCCACGCAATTGAGCGACTTGGCCAGAATGCGCGACACCGTGGTCTTGCCCACACCGCGGGTGCCCGTGAACAGATAGGCGTGGTGCAGGCGCTGGGTCTGCAAGGCATTGCCCAGGGCCTGAACCACGTGCTCCTGCCCCACCATTTCCGTGAAATTGCGGGGGCGGTACTTTCGGGCGAGCACAAGATAGGACATGGGGTGTGATTCTATGTGCCCCGGCCATCGGCTTGGCCCGAGCCTCTTCACATTGGCTTCAGGCCCACGGCACAAAATAACCCTTTTTGAAGCGAGGGAGTTCCTGCATGCGTTCCTTGACACCCCGAGACCGATACGGCCTGCCCAGCCTGGCCCTCCATTGGTTCATGGCCTTTTTGCTGGTCGCCCTGGTGATCTGCGTCGAATTGCATGAGCTCTTCCCCAAAGGCGACCCGCTGCGGGCCGGCCTGGTGGCCTGGCACTTCCGACTCGGCATGGCGGTGTTTGTGTTGGTCTGGCTGCGTCTGGTGCTGCGCTGGGTAGACCGCACCCCCCCCATCACCCCAGCCCCACCCCGCTGGCAGACCGGGCTGAGCCATGCAGTGCAGGGCCTGCTCTACCTGCTGATGATCGGCATGCCACTGCTGGGCTGGGCCGTGGTCAGCGCCAAAGGGCGCAGCGTGCCCTTCTTCTGGGGCATCGAACTGCCGCCTTTGCTGGCCCCGGACAAGGCCCTGGCCCACACGCTGATGGAAGTGCACGAAGCCGGCGCCACCGTGGGCTACCTGCTGGTCGGCCTGCACACCGCCGCCGCGCTGGCGCACCACTATCTGTTTCGCGACAACACCCTGGTGCGGATGCTGCCCTGGCAACGCACCGGCGGCCGCTGAGGCAAAGCAATGCCGCAACTGCCCGGAATGCCCCTCGCCATCGCATATACTCCTCGCTGACGGGCCTCCCCGCATGGTGAAGCGGCCAACCGGGTCAGGTGGGGAACCAAGCAGCCCTAACTGTGGAGCCAGTGCCGGGGGTAAGGCTCGTCAACTTTCAACCAAAAAGTGTTTGTAGATCAATAACTTAAGGTCTGACAAGCACTTACAAGCCCCCTCCTGTATCACTTCGCTGAGTCACTTTCCCAACGTTTTGCCCCGGGAACTGACATGGCAAAAGTCGAAGGACTCCACCTTCGGGAGTCTCGCTGTACGTCCGAGTCCCCAAGGACCTCAACAAGGCCAAACGTGGCGAGGATTGGACATCAAGGCCGCCGGCGCCCGTGGTCAACAGCCGAGCTACAACTGCTCTTCGGTTCCCCCCTGTAGCGGTGGGTGTCGCCCACGTCTTGCAGCCAGGCCCGTGTTTCCTGTTCAAGTTGGTCCTCGGTCATGGCCCTCCCCATGCTGATCCTGCAGAATTTGATTCAGCGCAAGATTCACGTAATAGCTGCTGCGGCCAATCTTCAGCTTCCTGACGAAGCTGGTGTCGGCAAGTGTGTCCAGATACTTGGTCGCGGTGAGCCTCGATACATCCAAGTCACGTTGCAAAAATTCGATCTTGGTATACGGGTGCGAGAACAGGTTGTTGATCAAGTCTTGGCTGTAAAACTTATGCTCGGCCCGAATGCGGTGCTTGTAGTCCATCAGCGCTGCCTTGATGGCTTGCACCGTTTGGATGGTCTGCTGCGCCGTGGCCTCGACCGCTTGCAGGATGTACAGCACCCACTCTTCCCAACTGTCCTGGTCACGCACGGCCTGCAGCAACCGATAGTAGTCGGCCTTGGTGCGCACGATATGTCGGCTCAAGTACAGCACTGGAATGTCTAGGAGGCCCTCTTTCACCAGGTACAACACATTGACGATCCGGCCTGTGGGCCCGTTGCCGTCATAGAACGGGTGAATGCGCTCAAACTGGTGATGGAGCAAAGCCATCTTGATCAACGGGTCTGCATCCATCAGGTCTGGCTCGTTCATGAACCTTTCAAGGCCACGCATCAGGTCAATGATTTCTGCCGGATCTTGCGGAGGGATGTAGACCGTGCGTCCCCCGCCATCTTTGAGCGCTGTGCCCGGGAGCTTGCGAAAGCCGGCGCTGTTGCGCTCCAGTTCGCGTTGGATCTCAATGATGTGATTGGCCGTCAGCAGGCCGCTGGACCGTACCTGCTCAAAGCCGACGCGCAGAGCCTGGCGGTACCTCAGCACCTCTTTGGCGGCGGAGTTGGTGAACGCTTCAGGGTCGGCGTCGTCTTTGAACAGCTCATCGTGCGTGGTGACGATGTTCTCGATCTCAGAGCTGTCCTTGGCCTCTTGCAGACCCAAGGTATTGATGAGGATGCCTTGGTTGGGGATGGACGCGGCGACCCCTTTGAGTTCTGCCAGGCGACGACTTGAGCTGGCCAGCTTCTTGAGGATGGCAGGGGTCTCAAACCTCGCGGGGGAGAGGGACTCAAGGGGAGGCAGCAGTGTCATGGGGCGATGAAGCGGTTTGACATGTATAAAAATCCGAGATTTCTATACACATTAAACACCACGTGTATAAAAAGTCGGCTTCTTTGAACACATGGTGTGATGGCCGGGCAGGCAGGAGAGATCAACAAGCAGCCTCCGCAATAGCTGCCTGGGCCTGGGGTAGGCGGAGTGACCCCGAAATGAGGCGGGGAAGAAGCGCGTCTCTGATGGAAGCCAGGGTGACGGCCTGTCGCCCCTGTAACCGGGGCTTGGCAGCACGCTGTTGATGGCCTCACCCCTTCAGCCGCCGCTCCAGCGCCTCACGCCCTTCCGGGTTGGTCATCACCACCAGGGTGTTGCCCGCGCTCAGCAGATGGGATTCAACGGGATTGAAGATCCAGGCCCCCCCCTCATGCGCCGCCAGCACCACGTAGTCTCGAGAACGCGGCACGACCTCGCTCAGGGTCGTTGGCTCAAAGCCGGCCGGCAAGACCAACTCCTCGACCCGCATGGCCTCGTCGCTGTGCAGCATCTGGTCCATGAAATTGACCACATGTGGCCTGACCATGGCCGACGCGATGCGCATGCCACCGGTGAAATCGGGTGACACGATCTCGTCGGCACCGGCACGGCGGGCCTTCTTCTCGTTGCGGATGTCGTGCAGTCGCACCACCACCCGCACCGCCGGGTTGATCAGCTTGACTGACAGCGACACCATCAGGTTGTGGCTGTCGTCGCCCGTGACGGCAAAGACCCCCGCCGCACGCTGCAGGCCCGCGCGCAGCAGAGCTTCGTCATCAGCGGCATCTTCATGCAGATAAAGCGCATCGGGGTGGTGCTCCAGCCAGGCGTCCAGAACCTGCCGGTCGTTTTCCACCACCACATAGCGTCGCCGCGTCAGATCGAGCTCGTCGGCCACATTGGAGCCCACCCGCCCGATGCCACACACGATGTAGTGACCGCTGAGCCGGTCCAGTTCCTTTTGCATCCGCCTTCTCCTGATGGCCGCGTTGAGGTCGTAGTCCACCAGCAAAGCCACCATGGTGGAAAACAGATAACTCATGGTGCCGATGCCCACCACGGCAATCAGCACGGTGAACAGTCGCCCCATGGGGTGGTGGGTCAGGTCAACCGTCTCACCGTAGCCGATCGTGGCGATGGTGATGAAGGTCATGTAGAAGCTGTCGATCCAGGTGGCCGAGGGCCGACCGATGTAGTGGTAGCCCAGCGTACCCGCCAGCTGAATCAGCAGCAGCAGCACCAGGCCT
>RXJO01000220.1 GCA_003987795.1 Curvibacter sp. | reverse complement strand
AGCACCACCTGGCGCACCGGGCCGGTGTGGATCTGGATCGCGCCGGGGTTGCCCACAAAGACCATGATCGGCACACCCTGCGCAGCGGCGGCCTGCAACAGGCCCTGGCAGTCCTCGGGCTGCACGGCCTGGGCAAAGCGGGGTTCGGCCAGGCGCAGGGCCTGGGTGCGTGTGACGCCGAAGGTCTTCAGCAGGCCCATGAAATCATGGGTGTCGCGCAAGCGGCCCCAGGCCTGACGCAGGCCGGCCACGTCGATGTCGGCATCGGCCCGCTCCGGCTCGCTGGGGGCCGGGGCCTGGACGGTCAGCCGGTCCGACCGGTCCGGGTCGGCCAGTGCCTCCACCAGGCGGGCAAAGGCGGCCACATCGCTGGCAGGTCGCAGGAACACCTTGTGCAGGGCCACGCCCGTGGCATCGAAGAACTGCAGGCTGCGCTGCACGCCCTGCGGGGTCTGCTCCTGCACCGCAAAGCCGTGGGCCCAGGCCTGGTAGAACAGGCGCAGGTCGATGTCGGGGCCCAGCACCAGGCCGATCTGCTGATGCACGCTGGGGTTCTGGTAGACGCCGATCTTCTCGTGCACGCAGGCGGCGTTTCGGGTCAGGGCCATCACCTCGCCCAGGCCTGGCAGGGCCTCGACGATGGCAGGCCACAGGGCGCGCAGGCGGGTGGCCCTCAAAAGGACTTGGGCATCGTCGGCTGGCAGGCCGACGTGGGCGGCGATCAGCTCGCCTTCGGAAACACGCAGTTGCCGCGCGATGTCGCGGTGCCGGGCCTGGCCATCTCGTCGCATCAGTCGAAAGACATCGCGCAAGGTCTGGGATGAAGCGTTCATGGGAGCTCCTGTCAAGAAGGGATCAAGGGGCGGGGGGCGGTCGGTCATCCCTGCGCCGCCGCGTCCAGGGCCAGGGCGGTGGACCGATCGGGGCTGCGGTGGCCTTGCTCGCTGCGGTGCCGGATCTCGCTCAAACCCACGCCCTGCAGGGTGTAGGCCTGGGCAAAGCCGGCGACATAGGCACCACTCAAGGGCTGCAGCCGGTACAGGTGGAAGTCGCCCAGCTTGCGCAACATCGCCATGAAGGCTCCGAACTGCTCCACGAACCGGTCCAGGATCAGGTCGAACTCGGCGCTGCCGCGCGGGCACGCGGTGGCAGCGCACTGCAAGGTCAGGCGGCGGCGCGCGAAGAGGTGGCGGGCCTGATCCTCGCTCTCGATGAACAACACCGAGCACCGGCCACTCGCTGCCAGGTTGGCGGTGTGGGCCGACAGCTCGCTGGTGTAGACGTAGTAGCAGCCCTGGTGCTCGACATAGGCCGCATAGCTGGCCTCGGGTTGGCCGTCGGGTTGGCAGGTGGCCAGGTGCAGGGTCTGGAACAGGCCGGGAAAGCGGCGGCATTCATCGAGCACGGCCGCGAGGTCGGGGGAGTGGGACATCAGGCGTCCTTTCTTCAGAAGTCGTAGCGGACGGAAACCTGGGCATGGCGCCCAGGTGCGGTGTAGGCATCGGCCACCGTGGTGTTGGCGGCCAGGCCGCTGACATCGGACCAGCGCCAGTAGCGGGCGTTGAACACGTTGTTGAGGTTGGCGTTCAAGGTCACCTGAGGCCGCAGCTTCCAGTGCCAGCCCAGGTCGAGCACCGTGTAGGCAGGTGGGGCAAACTGCGCGGCGCCGGTGGAGATGTCGCTGCGGGCCTTGCCGGCGCTGTGCACCAGTTGTGCCCGGGCACCCCAGGTGGCCTGCTCGTGGCGCAGGCCCAGGGCCAGCTTGAAGGGTTGCACCGTGTCCAGCGGGGTCTTCACCCCCTTGGCTTCGCTGTGCCCCTTGGCGTAGGCGAAGCCGGCGGTGGCGGTCCAGTGGCGGTCCATCGTCCATTCCGAGCGCGCCTCCAGACCCCGGATGCGGGCATTGGCCAGGTTGATGTACTGGAACACCGTCGGGTTGGCTGCCGTGCCCGCGCCCCCCACCGCCTGCTGGCTGATGAAGTCGCGATAACGGTTCTCGAAGGCCGCCACCGAGTAGCGCACCTGCTTCAGCCGCCCTCGGAAGCCCAGCTCCAGGCTCTCGGCATGCTCGGCTTTCAGGTTGGCATTGCCGACGGTGGTGTAACCCGAGGCCAGGTTGCTGAAACCGTTGTTGACCTGATCGGGCGTGGGGGCCCGGAAGCCCTTGGCCCACTGGCCGTAAGGCGCGAAGGTGGGCTTCCACTGCCACACCACCCCCAGGCGAGGCGTGGCGGCCTGACCCGAGAGTCGCACGGCCGTGCCGCTGTAACCAGCTGTGGAAGGCGACAGGCTGTAATGATCGAAGCGCAAGCCCGGGATGATGCTGAAGGCCCCGGCCTGGATCTCGCTTTGCACAAATGCGCCTGCCAGCACGTGGTCGGTGTCGGGAAAGGGCTTGGTCGGAAAAGACTCGCCGACGGGCGGCACCGAGCCATCGCGCACACCACTGATCCTGCTGCGGCTCCAGTCCGCGCCGTAGGTGAGGCGTTGGTTGAGCCAGCCCGTCAGATTGCTTTCAAGCAGGGTCGAGAAACCCAGCACCTTGCTTCGGTAGGTGTTGTCGCGGGTCCGGTCGGCGGCGGTGTAGCGGTCTTCGGCAGCGTACTGCCTGACCCGGGCGTCTTGCCAATACAGCCGGCTTTCGGCGCGCTGGATGAGCTCGGCATTCAGGTCATTGAAACGATGCTCGAGCGAGACACGCTGGCGTTCGATGTGGTCACGGGTGTCGAGGTCGATGGCACTGGTCGAACTCAGCGGGGCCGCCGCCCGGGCCGAGTAGACCTCGGTGTCCTGCCTGCGTTTCTGGGTTTCGAAGGCGAAGCCCAGTTGCTGTGTCGCATCCAGCCGGAGCACGGCCTTGCCCAGCAGGTAACCGTTGCGGTAGTCCACCGGATTGGGCTCGGTGCGATTCAGGTTCAGGGCCGCGTTGCTGCCCTGGTTGGCTACCTCATGGCCCTGCCGGTGGCTGCCCAGCAGCATGCCTTGCCAGCGCTCGTTGGCGCCGGCCACACCCAGGGTGTTGGCCCACGACCGGTCCACCGAGGCATAGCTGGAGCGGGCAAAGCCGCCCATGGCCTGCTCCGGCTTGAGCAGATCGCCGGGGTCGAGGGTGCGGAAGCTGACCGCGCCCGCCAGGCCGTCGCTGCCGTACTGGGTGGAGGCCGGCCCGCGCAGCACCTCCACGGTCTTGAGGCCATCGATGTCGAGGTAATCGCCCCGGCCGGTGGCAAACGAGCCGAAGGAGAAGCTGTTGGGCACACGGATGCCATCGACCAGCATCAGCACCTGGTTGCCCTCCAGCCCCCGGATGTTGATGCCTTCGTTGCCGGCCCGGCCGGTGGCGGCCCCCGCCGCCGTGAAACGGGTGGCGGCAGCCCGCACCGAGACATCCAGTTCGTCGCTGAAGACGTCCTTGAGGTCGCGGGCGCCTCTTTGTTCGATCTGGGCGGCGGGGATGACGGTCACAGTGGCGGGCACCTGGTCCACCCGACGCTCGGATCGGGTGGCACTGACGGTGACCTCGTCTAGGCGGGTGGCCTCGGCCGGTGTGGGTGGTGCGGCCTGGGCCAGCAACAGGGTCGGGGCCGTGCCCCAGACCATGCCCAGGGCCAGCGCGAGCTTCTTCTTGCGCAGCATGGTGGTTCCTAAAACTGAGTTCAGGCACTGGCTGGCAATCGCTCGCTGGTGCAGAGAGAGGGATGAATCACAGCCCGGGCGATGCACCACGGACGAACGGGTTCGGGTTCCCAGGGCTGGGCGCCGGTCTTCTGCACCGGCGTTGTCAACATTCTAGATGAGATTGATTCCTATTTGCGACACATTTCGAAGCTGTCTTGAATCAGGCTATGGCGGTGCGGGATGACCGGCTGGCCCTGCCGCGGACCACGCCGTACGCTGAGGGAGCAAGGGCGGTATCGGACGATTTCGACCTTGGCTTCAAGCGATTTAGATGATAATGCTTATCATTCGATAGCTGAACGGCTGCTTCCTGACTAGACAGGGTGCCACCCTCAAAGACCATCGCCCCCTCCCAATCCTTGCCGACATGACGACCCTTGCAGCCAGCGCCCATCCTGCGTCCACCGAAGCCGCGCGCGCCAAACGCCGCCACCAGACCTACTCGAAGTTTGTCCACTGGGTGCGCAAGACCCATGGCTGGATCGGCTTGTGGGGCGCCTTGCTGGGCCTGGTGTTCGGGCTGAGCGGCATCTGGCTGAACCACCGGGCCGTGCTCAAGCTGCCTCTGAACCAGCAGAAAAGCCACGCCCAGTTGGCCTTGGCCGAGCCGATCCCGGATTCACCCGAGGCGATGGGCCGCTGGCTGGCCTCGGCGCTGGACCTGCCCGGGCCGCCCAACAGCGTTCGCATCGACGCCGCCAAGGCCCTGCCCTGGGCCGAAAAAGGTGCCAGTCCGGGCGAGACACCCCGGCAACCGGAGCGCTGGGTGTTCAATTTCGGTGGCCCGCATGAGACGGTGCAGGTGGAATACTGGAAGGGCAACCGCTCGGTGGGCATCAATACCACGCAGCACGGTTTCATCGCCGCGCTGACCAACCTTCACAAAGGCACCGGCATGACCGTGCCCTGGATCCTGCTGGTGGACACGATCGCGGGCAGCATGGTGTTCCTGTCGATCTCGGGGGTGATCCTCTGGGTGCAGATGAACCGTCGGCGTGCCCTGGGCGTGGGGATTTTCAGCGTCTCGGTGCTCACCGCCCTGGGCCTGGTGCTGGCACGCCTTTGAAGCGCCCCACCCCTGCCCTGCCCGCGCACCCACCTGATCCAAGACACGCCATGAACATCGAACACCAGGTCCAACAGATCCTGATCGACAAGTTCCATGTCGACAGGGCCCTGATCCAACCCGGCGCCACCCTGCAGGACCTGGGCCTGGACTCCTTGTCGCTGATGGAGTTTGTCTTCGCCCTCGAAGACGCCTTCACAGTGCGCATCCCCGAGGAGCGCGTGGAAAGCGCCCGCGAGCGCCTGACACTGGAGGAGCTGTGCTCGATCATCCGCGAGCACGTCGGCCAGCACAGCGCCGCCTGAAGCCTTCGAGGCGAGCCGGCTTCGGTGCACCGCCAGCCCGGCGCCGGCATCAGCGGCCGGACAAACCCCGGCGCCGCATCATGTCCTGGGTCATGGCCGCGGTCTGCGACGCATTGCCCAGCCCACGGGCTGCAGGGTAGGCCACCTGATCTTCGGCTTGCAGGTGGGCCCGGTAGAGGCGCACAAAGCCCTCGGTTGACAATGAAAGCGTCTGGCCCGCCGCCACCTGCACGAGCTGCTGCCGCAGCGCTGCCCAGGCGGGCTCCATGGCGCGGTGATCCTGCTGCAGTCGTCTGGCCAGTGCCATCCAGTCCGGATCGCCGCTGGCCAGCAGCAGCGGAAACACATGTCGCTCCTCGTCCTCGTGGTGCAGTGGCGCGGCCAGGTCGAAGTAGCGCATCACGTCAGCTGCGGCCTGCGCGGCCTGGCCGTCGGCACCGTGTTCACGCAGGTGGCCCTGCAGGCGCGCCAGCAGGTCGAGCATGCGCTGCACCTTGTCGTGACAGGCCTCCAGCATCTCGTAAGGGGCGGCGAAGCCTGACTCGGGGCCGGGGCGACCCGGCAGGAGAGCGGGGTGGGCGGTTCGGATGGGCTGGGTCATGGCCGAAGCAACAGAAGACGGAGGCCCCGATCATGCACAGGAACAGGCCCCTTCGCACGCACCCGCCGCGGGGGCGGTGGCCGGCTCGAACTGCGGGAACAGCAGGTTGTTCTCCAGGTGGATGTGCTGGATCAGATCGTCGTGGAACTGCTGCAGGCCGGCATACAGCGCCCGCCAGGTGTTGCAGGCCCCTGCCGGGGGCACCATGTCCTGGGCCAGGGCCAGCAGGCGGGCCAGTTCGGCACCGTGTGAGACATGCTCATGCCGCATCATGGCGATCGGCTGGGGCACGAAGGGATTGCCACCCGACTTGAGCAGGGGGAACAGCACGTTCTCCTCCTTGGCCATGTGGTCGAGCAGTTCCTGCTCCATGTGCTCGAGGTGGGCCGCGAGGCCGGCCGGGACTTCGGGATGGTCCCGGTGCACGGCCTCGACGCGCCGGGCCATGCGGATCAGCTCGGGCAGTTGCTCACGGTGCACCGCATGAAAGCGCGCCAGGATGTGGTCGATGAGGGCCGGTGCCGCCACAGGCAACTCGGGCGATTCTTCGCGTTGCAGGCGGCTCAGTTCACCCACCAGGGCGGCCAGGTCCAGGCCCTTGTCGTGCGCGGCCTGGCGCAGGCTGATCTGGCCGCCACAACAGAAATCAAGCTTCAGACGGCGGAACACGGCGGTGGCGCCAGGCAATTGCACGGCGATCCGGCCCAAGGCCTGATCGGCCCATGCGGCAGCGGCGGGCAGTTGGGCAGAAGTGTCGAGCGTGGCGGTGTTCATGCGAGATTCCTTTTATTAAGATGCATTATTTGCACATCTTAAAAAACATGAACATGTCTGTCGAATGAATTTTTAAGACCCTGTCCTGATCGGGGCCACGCAGCCTGCTGCGCCGCGCGGCCCTGAGGTCTCAGCCCCGCCCTGCCGGACGCCTGCGAGCCACGCCAGGCCAGGCCAGCGCCGCTATGGCGCTCATCATCAGCAGCATGGCCCAGCTCGACAGCGTGGGCACCGCCGTGGCCGATGCGCCAGCCACCACGACCTGCGGGTCGAGCGGGATGTTGTTGTTGGTCACATCCGTCGTGGGCTTGGGGCCCGAGAGGTAATAGGTCGTGGCCTGAGCGCCAGAGGGTGCTCCGCTGACCGCCGTGACGGCCCCTCCGCCAGCTGACCAACTGCCGGAGGACGGGATCACCGTGCTGGGGGAGGTGTAGCCCGCCTTGCTGACCGTGAGGGTGTAGTTGCAAACGTTCGGCGCCGCTGGCATCAAGAAGAAGGCATAGGAACCATCTGCTCCAGTGGTCACCGTGCTGGTGCCGGCCAACCAACTCGGATCCACCGTGGCGCACGCATACCCCAACGTCACCGTAGCGCCTGAAATCGGCTGCCGGGTGTTGCTGTCGTAAACCGTGCCGGAGGGGTCGATGGGCAGACTTTGCTCGGTCACCACATCACCGCCGATCTTGAGCCGGAAGTTCCGCGTGCCCACATTGGCGATGACGATGTTGTCGAGGACCGATTGACCCGGAATCCCGCCACCCGTGATGGCATTGCCGCTCTCACCGTTCACCGGCAAAGTGCCATTGCCCATCCAGGGCATGAAGCGCACGGCATACACCCCATCGGCCAGGCCGGTGAAGCTGTACTGCCCGTTCGAGTCGGTGCTGGTGCGGGCGATCGGGCTGCCGCCCTGCAACAGATCGACACTCCAGTTGGCACGCCCGACCTCACCCGCATCAAAGCGACGGTTGCGATTCGCGTCGTACCAGACGCGGCCCGAGATCATGCCCGTGGGCTGCAGCGTGGGCACCGACAGACTGCCGTTGGCGCTGTTGTTGCCGGTGTTCGATTCGGTGGTGGCCGTGCCCACGGTGGAAGTGACCCCCACCGTGGCCGGTGCAGCCGGTGCCCTGAAGCTCAGCACCAGGTTGATGGCCTGGCCGGACGACAAAGTACTGGGCAAGTTACAGCCGCTGATGCTGCCACCACTGAAGGTGCACAGCACGCCGTTGTGGATCACCTGGGCATTGCTGGCGCCACCGGTCAAGCCGACCGCGTAGCTCACGCTGCTGGCCGAGGCCGGCCCCAGGTTCTGATAGACCAGGGGCACCAGCACGGTGGTTCCGCCATCGGCCTGGCTGGGCACCGACACGGTGGTGGTCACATCGGCCACAGGCGTGGCCGGCTGGGCCACCACATTGGTGACGGCTGTGGCGGTGTTGTTGCCGTTGTTGGCATCCGCACTGGTGCTGCTCACGGTCGAGGTCAAGGTGACCGAGCCCGAGGCCGGCGCTGTGTAGCTGGCGCGCAGGGCGATCGTCTGCCCGACCGGCAAGGTCGCGGGCAGGCCGCAGCCGGTCACCGCCCCCGTCGCCTGGTTCCAGGTACAGACGATGCCGTTGTAGCTGAGGGCGGGGGTGCCGGTGTTCGGAAAGCCACTGACAGCAAAGCCCACACCTGTCGCATTGTCGGCCCCCAGGTTGGTGTAGCTCACATCCACCGCCACCGGGCTGCCGGGGTAGGCCGTCGCGGGCACCCGCAGGCCTGTGGTGGGATCGGCCTGAGTGGCCACCGCCGTGAGGGTGGTCACCGCATTGGCACTGTTGTTGTTGGTAGGCGTCTCACCCACGGTGCTGGTCGTGATCAGGGTCGTGGCGTTGAGGGCCGTATTGCCCGTGGCCGGCGCCCGGTAGCTGACGTTCACCGACAGTTGTTGCCCCGGCACCAGCACCGAAGGCAGGCCCGTCAGGGTGAGCACCCCGGTCATGCCATTGAAGGAGCAGGTCGCCGCACCGCAGCTCACGCCCGTCACCGTGGTCGGCAGGGTCAGCTGATAGGTCACGCCCTGGGCCGCCACCGCACCCTGGTTGCCGAAGGTCAGCACCAGGTTGGCCACCGCACCATTGGCGACCAGGGATGGCGCACTGATGGAGGTGTAGACATCAGGTGCCACCACCGTGGTGCTGGCGCTGGCACAGGCCGTGGTGGGCGTGCAGGTCTGCGTCGGGTCTTGGGGGCTGCTGCCCCCGGTCGGGTCCACCGAGATCACGTTCGTGGCCGTGCCCGCCGTGCCCGGCGCAGTGGCCGTGTAGCTGAAGCTGGCCGTGCCGTTGACCGCCAGACCCGCGCTCAAGCTCACCGTGCAGACCAGGGGCGAGTTGAAATTGGCACCGCAGTTCACGCCGCCAACCCCGCTGCCCGGCGTCACCGCCGTCACGCTCACGCCGGCTGGCAGCACATCCTTCACCGTGGCGCTGGTGCCGCTGGTGCTGCCGCCGATGTTGGTCAGGGTGATGGTGTAGGTGATGGTCGCCCCCGTCTGCACACTGGCGGTGGCGGTCTTCTCGATCTTGAACGCCGGCGCCTGCACGATGGTGGTCGAATCCGTGGCGGTGGCGCTGCTGGCCACGCCGCCGCCCGACACGGTGGTGGAGTTGACCAGCGGGTTGCCCGCGTTGGAGTCGATCGATACCGCCACTGTGATGGTTTCGTAGCTCGCGCCGGAGGCCAACGCATCGCTGCGAGTGCAGCTCCAGCCGCTGTTGTTGGCGCAAGTCCAGTTGGTGCCGTTCATGCCGGTGATCGTCATGCCTGTCGGCGGCGTGTCGCTGACCGTCACGGTACTGGCCGCACTGGGGCTGCCACCGCTGTTGGTCACGGTGATGGTGTAGCTGCCCGTTCCGCCGGCGGTCATCGTGCCGGTGTGGGCCTTGTTGATCGACCAGGCGGCCGGGGTCGCCGCAGCGTTGACCGATGTGGTGGCGTTGCTGCAGGCCGTCGCGGGGGTACAGGTCTGCGTCGGGTCCTGCGGGCTGGTGCCGCCATTGGGGTCCACGCTGATCTTGTTGACAACATTGCCCGCCGTACCCGGTGCGGTGGCGGTGTAAATGAAGCTGGCCGTGCCATTGACCGCCAGGCCGGCACTCAGCGTGACCGTGCAGGTAAAAGGCGATGTGTAGTTGGCACAGTTCACCGCATTGACGCCGCTGCCAGCTGTCACCGCGGTCACGGTCACACCCGCAGGCAGCGCGTCCAATACCGTGGCACTGGTGCCGCTGGTGCTGCCACCGATGTTGGTCAGGGTGACGGTATAGGTGATGCCGCCGCCGGTGAGCACACTGGCCGTGGCCGTCTTGTCGATCCTGAAAGCCGCTGGTTGAACGATGGTGGTCGAATCCGTGGCGGTGGCGCTGCTGGCCACGCCGCCGCCCGACACGGTGGTGGAGTTGACCAGCGGGTTGGCGGCATTGCTGGCGATGGATACCGCCACTGTGATGGTCGGGTAGCTGGCACCCGCGGCCAGGCTGTCGCTGCGCGTGCAACTGGTGCCGGAGCAGGTCCAGCCTGTGCCGCTCATGCCGGTCACCGTCATGCCCGTAGGCGGCGCGTCGCTCACCGTCACGGTGCTGGCTGCGGTGGCACTGGCACCGCTGTTGCTGACCGTGATCGTGTAGTTGCCCGTGCTGCCTGCCGTCATGCTGCCGCTGTGGGTCTTGGTGATCGACCAGGCCGCTGGCGCCGTGATGGTGATGGTACCGGTGGCGGTTGAAGAATCGACACCGTTGCTGTCTTGAACGGTGTAGGTCATGGTAGTGACCCCGAGTGCATTGGAGGCCGGCATGAAGCTCAGCTGGGATGCCCCACAGGCTGAGGGCACGGTAGTCACCGCCACGCCGTTGCAATAGAGGGTGCCGTACGAACCGAGGGGGACGGATCGGATGGTGTAGGACACCAATGTGGCGGGGGCACTGGCGCTCCCCGTCATAGGGCCGATGGCCTGCGCGCTGACCACGGTATTGCTCATCGTGGCCGTGAAGTTGTTGGCCACCGGCGGCGTGGTGTTGGTGACGGTCAGCATCACCGAAGAGGCCAACTGAGAATTGCCGGCAGATGTCTGCAGTGCTCCCGCGGGAATCGTGATGGTGTAACTGCCCAAAGGCGTCGCCGTGAGGTTGACGCTGACCGTGCAGCCCCCGGCCGGAACCGCCGCACCGCTGGCATACGTCAAGGATCCGGATCCGGCGTTGGCGGTGACGGCACCGGGGCAGGTCTTGGACACGCCTGGAGAGGCCGCAATGAGCAGATTGCCCGGCAGCGTCGGCAGATTGATGGACAAGGCAGAACTCAAGGTGATGGCAGACGCATTGGCATTGCCCAGGCTCACCGTCCAGACCGTGGTGCCGCCAGGGCTGATGGCGGAGAGCGACAGGGCCTGCGAAACCGTGGGCAATTGGAGCACCGTCAAGCTGGCTGTCGCTGCCAAGGTGTTGGTCAGACCCTGCGTGCTGGCCACCGCGCCGACCGGCACGGTGTCCACGTAGGTGGAAGGCGTGTTGCTGGTGACATTGGCAACAAAAGTGCAACTGGCGCCTGCCGCAAGCGTTGCGCCAGAGATCGCGATCGACGAACTCGAGGCGGCGGCCGTGATGGCAGCACCCGAGCAAGTTGTACTGGCGTTCGGCGTCAAGCCCACCGTCAAGCCTGCAGGCAGGTTGTTGGTCAGGGCGACCCCTGACAAGGCTTGCGCGCTGGTGTTGGTGACGGTGGTGGTCAGGGTCGTGGAGCTGCCCGACTGGATGGAGGCGACACCGTAGGCCACCGAGACGGTGGGCGCACTGGCTACCGTGAGCGTGGCCGAAGCTGCCGTCTGGTTGACATAACCCTCGCTCGAACTGACCCCGCTGACGGGAATCGTGTTCACATAGGTGCCCACACTGGCGGCGGTGACGTCCACCGAGAAGGTGCAATTGGCCTGGGCAGCAAGCGCCACGCCGCTGATGCTCACGCTGCCCGCACCCGCTGTGGCCATCGGTGAGGTGTTGCAAGTGCTGGAAAGATTGGGGTTGGCTGCAATCACCACACCAGCTGGCAGGCTGTCCGTGACCGATACATTCGACAGGGACAAGGTGTTGAGGGTGCTGACCAACTTGACTGTCAGGCGCGAGGTCTGGCCAGGCGCGACCGCCGCAGGAGAAAAGCCCTTCTGAACCCCCACGCCCTGCAGCGTGGAGAGACTGGCCGATGTGGCAGCGGAGTTGCTGAGACCCTGGTTCGAGCTCACGGCACCGACCGCGATGGTGTTCGTCAGGTTCAAAGGCTTGATTGACGTCACATTCAGGGCCACGTAGCAGGTGGAGCCGGCGCTCATGTCGACTCGGGAGATCAACAGCTGTGTGGCGTCTGTCGCTGCGGTGATCACTGCGTTGGTGCAGTTGGTGGTGATGCCCGGCACCGAGTGCACCAGCATCCCCGTTGGAAACACGTCCGTCAAACTGACGTTGTTGACCGTGAAGGCATTCGAATTGGTCAAATCGATTCGCAGTACTGAGGGGTTTCCCCCGACGATGCTGACTGGATTGAAGGACTTGTTGATGCTCAGCGCCGTGCCGGTCAGCTTGCTCAGGTTTGCTGTGGTCGAGCCCGAGTTGGTGGCCAATTCAGCCGTGGTGATGGCGCCACTGGGCAAGGTGTAGGTCCAAGGTCCACCCGCCGTGGTGCTCACATCAAATGACAGCACGCAACTGGCACCGGCGGCCAGCGTCGCCCCCGACATGGACAGCGACGTGGCACCGGCGGTGGCGACGATGCCTGGATTGCCGGCACAGGTGCTGCTCGCGTTCGGTGGGCTCGCCAGGACAAACGCATTGGCGCCGGTCTGCATGGCAGGGCTCAGAGACAAGTTGGAGAAGGGCACAGCGCCCGCATTGGCGATCGTGATGGACAGACGAGAGGTTCCGCCCAGAGCAGTGCTGCTCGGGCTGAAGGACGCCGATGCCGTGAGCGCGTTGGAGGCCGAAGCAGCCACATTGCCCGTGTTGTAGGCCCCTTCGGCGGAGGTGATGCTGCCGCTGGCACTGCTGCCCGCGATGGTGTTGGTCCAGTTGGATCCGCTGGTCATTCGCACGTCGAAGGAGAGGCTGCAACTGCCCGAAGCTGCCAGCGTCCCGCCGGACATGCTGACCGACGTGCCGCCAGCCTGGGCTGTGACACTCGTACCCGCCCCGCAGGTGGTGCTGACGTTAGGGGAGTTGGCCACGACAAAGGCATTGGCCCCACTCTGCATGGGATCGGTCAGCGACAGATTGGTCAGCGCCATCGTGCTGCCATTGGTGATATTGATGGTGACCCGGCTGATGCCATTCACCCCGACCGATGTGGGGCTGAACTGCTTCGTGGCCGTGATGGCACTGTTGACTTTCACACCCGTCGAGGCCACCACAGCCGTGCTGTTGGACAAGCCCTGGTCGTTGCTCACATTGTTGGCTGCGATGGTGGCGTTGAGGCGTGTCGCCACACTGACCACCGACGAGGTGACCGTGACCTGGACATAGCAGGTGTTGTTGCTGTTGGCTGGTACGGTGAGCCCGGAGACCGAAAAGCTGCTCGTCCCGGCGTTCGCCGTGAGCACTGGCGTCGATCCGGTGCAACCTGAGCTGGTGATCGAGACCGGCGATGCGATCTTGAGGTTGGTGTCCAACGCATCGGTGAACGACGTGTTGGTGATGTCCGTTGCGGTGGGGTTGTTGAAGGCCACCTTGAGATTGGTTGTGCCGCCCTGAGTGATGGTGGTCGCGCTGAAACTTTGCGACACCGTCATCGACGCTTTGGCAGTCGCCACAGCCGATGCGGAGCTGGGGTTGCTCAAGGAATTGGAGTTGATGTCCGTCGCAGTGACGGCGGTGTTGGCTGGCAGCGTGTTGGTGAAGACATCACCCACATTGGCCGCAGCGGGCATGGTGGCGTTGAGGGTGATCGTGCAGGTGCCGGCTGCGGTTCCACTGCCCGCAGCCACCGTCCCCCCCGTCCACGTGGCCGAAGAGGCGCCTGCTGCAGCGGAGAGAGTGCTCCCACCGCAACCTGTACCCAGGCTGCCCGAAGAGAGCACCATCTGGTTGCCGGCGACCAGGGGCAGGTTGTCGGTGAAGTTGACGTTGCTCAGTGCTCCGGCCGACCAATTGGTGATCGTGATGGTGTAGGTGATGGCCTGCCCGGCATAGGGGTTGGTGGGCGAGACCGATTTGGAGACCGTGAGCCCCGAAGCGGCTGTGAAGCTTGTGCTGGATGAAGGCACCTTGAGGTTGCTCGGACTGACGGCTGCGTTGCTCATTTGAGAGCCGGGCGCGGTGGTGACCGAGGTGCTGGACAAGTTGCCTGCGGCATTCGCCGACACCCCCACGGTGATCGTGCAACGCCCACTCGGCCCGGCCACGGCACCTGCCAAGGTCAAAGTGGCAGCGCTGGCGTTAGCCGTCAGTGTGCCATTGCTGGCCCCCGTGCCTGTGCAACTCACAGTCGGCGTGATGGCAGCATTCAACACCAGTCCGGCCGCCAGGTTGTCGGTGAAATTGGTGATGTTGAGCGCATTCGCACTCGACCCGTTGGTGATGGTCAGCGTCAGCGTCACGGGCTGACCTGCCCGCACGGTGCCACCCGCATTGGTCGACTGCGATACCGACACCGGATCGCTGAGGTTCAAAGTGCTGCTGAAGGCATTGCTGCTGAGACCCCGTGAGTTCCCGATGCCGTTGGCAGCCACGGAGCCCGTCACCGAGCCGGTGCCCGACGTGACAGGCGCTGTCAGAGCGACGCTGAAGCGGCAGCTGCTCCCGGCGGCGATGGTGCCCCCCGTCAGGGTGATGCTGGTGTCTCCCGCTACGACAGATGACCCGGATCCGTTTGGCGAGCTCAAGCTGGCCCCCGAACAGGTGGTCGATGCCGCCGGTGTCGCGGCGATCACCATCCCTGACGGCAAGGCATGGGTGAGGCTGGTGAGTGGCAGATTGACCGAGGCGTTCGGGTTGTTGAGTGTGATGGTGAGCGTGGTTCCCTCACCCACGAACACCGTCGAAGGCGAGTAGCTGAGCGCGCCCGTGGGGTTGGTCAGCGTGTTGACGGCGAGCGTCGCGCTGGCGGCCGTCGCATTGGTGATGGTCGCACCGTTGTCCGTGGCCGAAAAGCCCGGGGTGCTGCCACCTGCGGTAAATCCGTTGTTTGGGCCATTGGCGGGAATCGTGGTGGTGTGGTTGCCCGTACTGACCGAGTTAACGGCGACAGAGAACGTGCACGAACCGTCCGGGCCCCCTGAGGTCGCCATCGGCACCGTCCCGCCAGACAACGTCACCACAGTTCCATTCGACGGCGCACTCACCGTCGTGAAGCCGCACCCATCGCTGGCATTGGGTACCGAGGCGATCGTGACCCCTGAGGCGAGATTGAGCGTCACCGCGGCGCCGCTCAGCACATTCAAAGAACTATTGAACAGCGTAACCGCCATGGTTGACGGATCGCCGGGGTTGATGGTTGCTGGGTTGAACGACAGATTGATCGTGGCGGTGGCAAAGCTCAGAGACGGAACCCAGGCCAACAGCACGGCCCATAACTTCCAACCGTGGCGATAAGTCTTCATGTTTCAACCTTGGCGAACGCCGAATCCATCACTTACACCCAGCGAATTCGAGTTCATTAATATCAATTGATATGATATTAATCGCAATCAACATCAATTTACAACTGTTTGATTACTTTTTTGACACATATCAAGCATTTTGAAGGGAGAGGCCGGACAGTTGAGAAGCATTATTGATTGATATGATATTTTTGTGGCCGAATACACTACGAAGTTCGAATATCGATCAACGAACTGCCACGCCGGAATGCTCGACACATTCGCCCCCCATCGCGGGGCATCGCTCGTGGTCGGGAGCGCCGAAAATAATGAATCCGCAACCCAACGGCCCGCCGATACCATGAATCCAGCACTCCTACGCCTTGTGTTCGGGCATGCGCAGTTCAAGGAAAGCCAGGAGCTCCTGGAATTTCGATACAAATTCCTGTTGGCATTGATGGTCACCGGCGCAGCGTTCACTGCCGCCCTGGTGCTGGCCGATGGTCTGGGCCTCAACCCCCTTGATGGGCCGCACGTCTACGCGATGACGGTCTTCACCGCACTGGCCCTGGCCTGTTGGGCCGCTCTGCGATCACGGCCGGAACGCTTTGTTGTTATCGCCTGGACTTACGAAGCGATCTGCATGCTCGAGTACACCTCGGCCCTGCTCTTCGTGCCGACCGATGAACTGCGTCTGCTCTGGTTCATGGTGAACATCCCGGGTGTCTTCATCTTGCTGGGGCCTCGGGCCGGCTGGGTGATCACCGGGCTGTCCTTGCTGATCGTGCTGGGCCTGAACCCTTGGCTGCCTCACCCTTACTCAGGCAATGCGCAAGCCACCTTGCTGCTGGCGGTGATCTACCTGAGCGTGATGTTCCACGTCTTCGGGGATCGCTCCGTCTCGTACTTTTCACGCATGCGCAGGTACAACGTCAAGCTGTTGCGGATCGCCACCCACGATGCACTGACCGGCGTCTTCAATGCCCGGGCCTACCACGAGCAGAGCCAGGCAGCGATCCGGGCCGGGGCAGCGGCAGGGCAAGGTTACTCGGTGCTTTTCGTGGACCTGGACCACTTCAAGCGCGTCAATGACGCGCATGGCCACGCCGCGGGTGACCAGGTGCTGCAGGCTGCCGCCAGAACCTTGCAAAAGGGCGTGCGGCACAACGATGTCGTGGGCCGCATCGGCGGTGAAGAGTTCGGCGTGCTGCTGCCGCAGACCGACCTGGACCGGGCTCTACAGGTGGCGGAGCACCTGCGCCGCAGCATCGAACAGCTGGCGATCGACGTCGGCGGACATTCGCTGCAGATCACGGCCAGCATCGGAGTGGCTCACTGCCCGGACGGCAAGACCGAGCTGCAAAACCTGCAACAGCGGGCCGACAGCGCCATGTACCAGGCCAAGGCCGCAGGTCGCAACCGGGTCACCTGCCTGCCCTGAGGCGCCGCCGCACGAGACCACCGGCGTTCGGATTTCCGAACAGGCTTTTCGGGCTGGCATCCGGAATTCCGACCGGATCCCCGCCGGGGGTTTGAAATTCCCCTTTGAAATCAAGCCTCTTGAGGCCCACCGACACTGGCACGCTCCGTGCAAAACAGAAATCGGCTGCGCCCAGGCGCGGCCCTGAAATTCCTGGAGACAAGAACCGATCCGACGCGATTCCACCCTGGCTGAGGGTGCGGAACGTGGGCTGGGTGCGGGCCGGTCGACAGGGACTTCCGCCCCCCTAGGACGACAGATCGCATCCATCGGAAAACAACATGAAACTCAATCGCTTGACCACCCTGGTCATCCTGGCCATGGTTCTGGGCGTGCTGGTCGGCTATGCCTGCCACGAATTCGCTCCCAGCCCTGAAGCCGCCAAGGACATCGCCGGCTACTTCAGCATCCTGACCGACATCTTCCTGCGCATGATCAAGATGATCATCGCGCCACTGGTTTTTGCCACCTTGGCTGCTGGTCTGGCCAACATGGGCGACTCCAAGGCCGTGGGCCGCATCGGCACCCGTGCTGTGGGCTGGTTCCTGGGCGCGTCGTTCATGTCGCTGCTGCTGGGTCTGGTCATCGCCAACCTGCTGCAGCCCGGCGCCGCCCTGAGCGTGCCGCTGCCCGACGTGGGCACCAGCACCCAGCTCAAGACCGGCTCGCTGAACCTCAAGGAGTTCATCACCCAGGTGTTCCCCAAGAGCATCGTCGAGTCGATGGCCAGCAACTCGATCCTGCAGATCCTGGTGTTCTCGCTGTTCTTCGGTCTGGCCCTGGGGCACCTGCACAACCAGGCCGCCCGCTCGCTGGTGGCCACCCTCGACGAGGTGGTGCACGTGATGTTGAAGGTGACCGACTACGTGATGCGTTTCGCCCCCGTGGGCGTGTTCGGCGCCGTGGCCGGTGCCATCACCACCCAGGGCATCGGCATGCTGAGCGTGTTCGGCCGCTTCATGCTGAGCTTCTACCTGGCTCTCGGCTGTCTGTGGCTGGTGCTGATCGGCGCCGGCTTCCTGGTGCTGGGCCGAGACGTGTTCAAGCTGGTCAAGCTGGTGCGCACGCCGATGCTGATCGGCTTCTCGACCGCCAGCAGCGAATCGGTCTACCCCAAGCTGATGGAGCAACTCGAGAAGTTCGGCATCAGCCCCCGTGTGACCGGCTTCGTGCTGCCCCTGGGTTATTCGTTCAACCTCGATGGTTCGATGATCTACACCACGTTCGCCGCCATCTTCATCGCCCAAGCCTACGGCATCGACATGCCGCTGAGTGCGCAGATCACCATGCTGCTGGTGCTGATGGTGTCGAGCAAGGGCATCGCCGGTGTGCCACGTGCATCGCTGGTGGTGGTTGCCGCTGTGCTGCCGATGTTCAAGTTGCCTGAGGCCGGTGTGCTGTTGATCCTGGGCATCGACCACTTCCTGGACATGGGCCGCACGATGACCAATGTGCTGGGCAACGCGATCGCCACCGCTGTGGTGGCCAAGTGGGAAGGGGCCATCTCGCCCGTGGACCCGACCCTGGCCGAGGCCGAATCGGCCCTGCCGGTGGAGGGTGACGACAGCGCCCTGCTGGCGCAGCGGGCCTGAGTCTCAAGGCCCGAGCAAAAAGGCGGCAGGCGAGCGACCTGCCGCGTCGCCTCACAACCAGTGGAAGCCCTTGGCCATCAAACCCGCCAGGCCAAGGGTGACCGCGATCAAAGCCCCGAACAACACGCGGAAATCGCGCTCCATGCGGTCCCGCAGCCCGTCCATTCGGTCCCGCACGCCATCCATTCGGTCGCGCATACCGTCAATAGGGTCACGCATGCTTTCAATCCGATCGCGCAAGCTGTCGAACTTGGCGTCGTGGATGCGCAGGGTGGCCTTGATGTCGGACAGATCGGCCTGGACAAGCTCCATGGCGGCTTCGAGCTTGCTGACAGGGGTTTCCATCGGTGAAGGCTCCTGATTCGGAAGGGTCATGGAAAGGGTCACGGAAAGGGTCATGACCGGCCGGTGAACACCGCCGACCCGGACGCAGAAAATCCTAAAGAGTTCTTCCAGACCCAAGACGAGCCGCCAGACCAACGGCACCGCAACGCACCACACCACACCGTGTGCAAAAATGTCCCACCCTCCGCCACGACGGACCGGCTCCTTTCACGGGCCCCAACTGGCCGGTGGACCCTCTGACCCCCTCATGCCCCCTCGCCTTTCCCTGCGCCTTGCGCCCCTTGTGTTGCTGCTGCTGGCCTTGATGGGCCTGAGCAGCCTGGGCGCCTACCAGATGGCGCAACGCCTGGGCCTGGCCGAGATGCAGGCCACCGGCCTGCATCGGCTCGACCTGTATGCCGCCAGCCTCGAGCGCGAGATCGGCAAATACGCCTTTCTGCCCGGCACGCTGGAATTGCAGGCCGATGTGCTGGACCTCCTGGCCCACCCCGCAGGCCGCAAGCCGCCGGACAAGGTCAATGCCTACCTGGAGCAACTCAACGATCGGGCGGGCACCCTGGCCATCTATGTGATCAACCCCCAGGGCCAGGTGCTGGCCACCAGCAACTGGCGCCGGGCCGACAGCTACCTGGGCGAAAACCTGTCGTTCCGGCCTTACTTCCGCGATGCGGTGGCCAATGGCAGTGGCCGCTTCTTCGGCATCGGCACCACCCGGGGAGAGCCCGGTTACTACCTGGCCTCCGCACTGGTCGACGCCCGTGGCACCCAGGGCATCGCGGTGATCAAGGTCAGCCTGGACCAGCTCGAACAATCCTGGACCACGGTGGAGGCGCCCGTGCTCGTCAGCGACGAGAACGGGGTGGTCATCCTGGGCTCGGTGCCCGACTGGAAGTTCACCACCCTGCGCCCGCTGGACGAGGCCACCCGCAAGGCCTTCGACCAGACCCAGCAGTACAACCGCCGCGCCCTCAAGCCGCTGGGCCTGCGCGAGTTGCGCGAACTCGACCATGGCGCCCGCCTGGTCAGCATCGCCAAGGAGCGCCCCGAGATGGTCTCGGTCTACCCGGTCACGGGGCGCTTTCTGGCCCAGTCGCGGGCCCTGCCCGGCACCCCCTGGACCCTGACCGTGCTCTCGCACCTGGAGCAGGTCGATGAGATCGCCCAGAGCCATGCCCTGATCGCCCTGATCGGTGCCGCCCTGCTGTTCGTGCTGGGCCTGATGCTCAATGAGCGCCGCCGCCACCTGAAAGACCGGCTGGCCGCACGCGAGGCCCTGCAGGCGGCCCACGACGAACTCGAGCGCAAGGTCGATCAGCGCACCGCCGACCTGTGGGCGAGCAACCACCGCCTGCAGGCCGAGGTGGCCGAACGCACCCGCACCGAAGCCGATCTGCGCGCGGCGCAAGATGAACTGGTGCAGGCCGGCAAGCTGGCTGCCATCGGTCAGCTCTCCACCGGCATCGCCCACGAGCTGAACCAGCCCCTCACGGCGCTGCGCACGCTGTCGGGCAACAGCCTGCGGTTTCTCGAGCGTGGCGACCTGGCCACCACCCGCACCAACCTCGAACGCATGGCCCAGTTGGCCGACCGCATGGGCCGCATCACGGGACAGCTGCGCTCCTTTGCCCACAAATCGCCCGCCATCAGCCGGCCGGTGCTGCTGGACCAGGCACTGGACAATGCCCTGGCCGTGCTCGAGGCCCGCCTCATCGAAAGTCAGGCGCTGGTCCATCGCAGCGCCCAAGCGCCGTCCCTGCTGGCCTGGTGTGACGGCAACCGGCTTGAACAGGTGCTGATCAACCTGATCGGCAATGCGCTCGACGCCGTGCACGCCCCCGAACAGCCCCGCATCGACATCGTCTGCCGCGAGCAGGCCGACCGGGTGTGCATCGAGGTGCGCGACCACGGCCCGGGTCTGGCCGAGGCGGTGCAGGCCCATCTGTTCGAACCCTTCTTCACCACCAAGCAAGCCGGTGTCGGCCTGGGCCTGGGCCTGGCCCTGTCAGCCGGCATCGTGCGTGAGTTCAAGGGCAGCCTCAGCGGGGCCAATCACCCCGAAGGCGGCGCCGTCTTCACACTGGAACTGCCCAAGGCCGCCACCGAGCCTGCCGACACCCCGAAGCCACCCCATGACTGAAGCCCTCAAAGTCCTGATCATCGAAGACGACCCCGACATCGTGCTGGGCTGCGAGCAGGCGCTGCAGCTCGAAGGCATCGCCTGTGACAGCGTGGGCAGCGCCGAGGCGGCGCGCAAACGCCTGGGACCCGACTTCGCCGGCATCGTGGTCAGCGACATCCGGCTGCCGCGCTGTGACGGGCTGACCTTCATGCGCGAGCTGATCGCCCTGGACCCCGAACTGCCGGTGGTGCTGATCACTGGCCATGGCGACATCGCGATGGCGGTGCAGGCCATGAAGGACGGCGCCCACGACTTCATCCAGAAGCCCTTCGCCCCCGAGTACCTGGTGGGCGCGGTGCGCCGTGCCCTCGAAAAGCGTCGCCTGGTGCTGGAGGTGCGAGAGCTGCGCCGCCAACTGGCCCAGCGCGACACCATCGAGGGCCAGTTGCTGGGCCAGTCCCCGGGCATGCAGCGCCTGCGCCAGCGCCTGGCCGGCCTGGCCAGCAGCGCGGCCGATGTGCTGATCCAGGGCGAGACCGGCACCGGCAAAGAGCTGGTGGCACGCTGCCTGCACGAGGCCAGCCCGCGCCGCCACGGCCACTTCGTGGCGATCAACTGCGGCGGCCTGCCCGACACGCTGTTTGACAGCGAGATGTTCGGCCACGAGGCCGGCGCCTACACCGGCGCGGCCAAGAAGCGCATCGGCAAGATCGAGCATGCCAACGGCGGCACCCTGTTTCTCGACGAGATCGAGAGCATGCCGCTGGGCATGCAGATCAAGCTGCTGCGCGTGCTGCAGGAGCGCAGCCTGGAGCGCCTGGGCTCCAACACCCTGATCCCCATCGACTGCCGGGTGATCGCAGCCACCAAGACCGACCTGCTGACCCTGTCAGACCAAGGCGGCTTCCGGGCCGATCTTTACTACCGACTGACCGTGGCCACGCTGGACCTGCCGCCGCTGCGCGAACGGCGCGAGGACATCCCCCTGCTGTTCGAGCATTTCGCCATGCAGGGTGCAGCACGGCACCAGCGCGCAGCCCCCGAGCTCAGCCCCGATCGCATGCGCCAGCTCATGGCCTATCACTGGCCCGGCAATGTGCGCGAACTGCGCAATGTGGCCGAGCGCTGCGTGCTGGGCATCGAAAACGGATCACCACCGTTTGCCGGCGCCGAAGGCCCGGCCCCGGCCCAGGCGCTGGCCAGCACCGTGGAAGCCTTTGAACGCGCCCTGATCGCCGAAGCCCTGCGCCGCCATGGCGGCAGCCTGGCGCGCAGCGCCGAAGCCCTGGGCGTGGCCAAGACCACGCTGCACGACAAGATCCGCAAGCACGGCCTGGATCAGGGTGGCTTCTGAGAGAGGCCGGATCAGCGCTGCGTGCGCTGAAGCTCTTGCACCATCTTCTCGATGCCACTGACCAGGGTCAGCAGCTTGAAGGGCTTGGTGAGGTATTCGTCCGCGCCAGCCTCAAAGCCCTCGTAATGATGATCCAGGCGCTCGCGGGCACTGATGATCATGATCTTGGGCTGCACGCCGCCCCGGGCCCGGATGGCCCGGCAGACATCAAAGCCCGACAGGCCGCCGGGCATCATGACATCGAGCAGCACGATCTCGGGCTGCACCTGCTCCCACAAGGCCAGGGCCTCATGCCCATCCTTGGCCTCATAAACCTCGGCGACCATGCCCGCGGTGGCCAGACGAAGGAGCTGCCGGATGTCTTCCTGATCGTCCACGATCAACATTTTGATCATTCTGAACCTCTTGACGAGCCTGTGTCGGCCACATGGTAGCGCGGCTCAGGGCCGGGCCGTCGAGGGCTCTGGCCAAGAGGCCTGCCCGCCCCCCTGAGGCCGGCGATCAGAAAGACTCCCAGTCGTCGTTGCCACCAGCAGTGGCCAGGGCCTTGGGCGGGCTGGACAGTGCCGGGCTCGGCGCCTTGGCGAGGCTGGGCTTCTTCGGGGCACTGGCCTTGGGCAGCGGCGCGATCGCCGGGGCCTTGGCAAACTGGCGCGAGGGCAGCGCAGCCGGGCTGGGCTGGCCGACGCGACTGGGCTGGCCGTTGATCTTGAACACCGACACCAGTTCGGCCAGGCGTTGTGACTGGTTCTTCAGGCTGTCGGCTGCAGCCGCGCTTTCCTCGACCAGGGCAGCGTTCTGCTGCGTCACCTGATCGAGCTGGTTCACCGCATCGCCAATCTGACTGATGCCACTGCTCTGCTCCATCGACGCGCTGGAGATCTCGTTGATCAGTTGGCTGACCCGCTTCACCTGGTTCACGATGCCGTCCATGCTCTGACCGGCCTCGTCCACCAGGGTGGTCCCCACCTCCACCTTCTCGACGCTGGCACCGATCAGGCTCTTGATCTCCTTGGCCGCTTCAGCCGAACGGCTGGCCAGGCTGCGCAC
>RXJO01000347.1 GCA_003987795.1 Curvibacter sp. | reverse complement strand
GGCCCCCAGGGCGGCATAGAGTTTGAAATCGCCATACCCCATGCCCTCTTTGCCGGTCAGAAGCTTGAATGCCCAATAAATCAGCCACAGGGAGAGGTAGCCTGCCACTGCGCCCCACAGCGCGGTGCGAAGGTCCACCTGGGTCCAACCGGCCGCGGCGGCCATCAAGCCAGCCCACAACAGCGGTAAGGTCAGGTCATCGGGCAGCAAGGTGGTGTCCCAGTCGATCATGGCCAGCGCCAGCAAGGTGGCGGCAAAGCCGCACCAAGCCAAGGTGCTGAAGGTGAGGCCCCAGCGATGGGCGCACCAGGCGAACAGTCCGCCCGTGACGATTTCGATCAAGGGGTAGCGAAGGCTGATGGGGGCCTTGCAGGCCTTGCATTGGCCACGCAAGACCACATAGCTCAACACGGGGATGTTTTCGTACCAGCTCAAGGTGTGCCCACAGGCTTGGCAGCGCGAGCGAGGCACCATCAGATTGAAGCGCTCGGCCTCAGCCTGGGGTGCCTGCCCGAGATGCTCGGCGCAGTCACGATCCCATTGTGCTTCGAGCATCTTGGGCATCCGATAGATGACGACATTCAAAAAGCTGCCGAACAGCAAGCCCAACAGACCCACCCAGAGCGGGTCCCAGCCCACAGCCCAGCTCATCAAACCACCTGCCCCAACTTGAAGATGGGCAAGTACATCGACACCACGATGCCGCCAATGATGGAGCCCAGCACCACGATGATGATGGGCTCCATCAGGCTGGAAAGCCCTGCCACCATGTCATCGACTTCGGCTTCGTAAAAGTCGGCTGCCTTGCCCAGCATGTGGTCAATGGAGCCCGATTCTTCGCCGATCGCGCACATCTGCAGCACCATGGACGGAAACACGTTTGCGTTGGTCATTGCTGCGGTCAGGCTGGTGCCGGTCGAGACCTCCTGCTGGATGCGTTCTGTGGCGATGGCGTAAACCGAGTTGCCAGAGGCCCCACCGACTGAATCCAGGGCTTCCACCAGTGGCACCCCAGCGGCGAACATGGTCGACAGCGTGCGGGTCCAGCGCGCAATGCAGGATTTGTTGATCAGGTCACCAAAGATGGGGATGCGCAACATGAGGCGGTCCATCGCCATCTGCATCTTTTCATTGCGCTTCCAGGATTGCATGAAGAAATAGCCGCCGCCGCCCATCAGGCCAAAGATCAGCCACCACCATTGAACGAAGAATTCGCTCATCGCAATCACGAAAAGAGTCGGAGCCGGCAGGTCTGCGCCGAAAGACGAGAACACCTGCTTGAAGGCCGGGATCACGAAGATCATGATCACCACGATCACGACAAAGGCGACGATGATCACCGAGATCGGGTACATCAGGGCAGACTTGATCTTTGACTTGATGGCCTCTGTCTTCTCCATGTAGATCGCCAGGCGATCCAGCAAGGATTCCAGGATACCGGCGGCTTCACCGGCCTCGATCAGATTGCAGTAGAGGTCATCGAAGTACATCGGGTACTTGCGAAAAGCTCCGCTCAGCGAGGTGCCGGTCTCGACATCGGCTCGGACGTCATTGAGCAGCTTGGTGACGCTGGGGTTGGCATTGCCGCGACCCACGATGTCGAAGGTCTGCAACAGCGGCACACCGGCTTTCATCATGGTGGCCAACTGGCGGGTGAACAGCGCAATGTCCTTGGGCTTGATCTTCTTGCCCGAGCGCATCTTGCGCTTCTTGATCTTGGTCGGGAAGACGCCCTGCCGCCGCAGCGAGGCCTGCACCTGGTTTTCGCCAGCCGCACGCAACTCACCTCGCACGGGTTTGCCGTTGCGGTCCTTGCCCTCCCATTCGAAGACAAACTCCTTGATGTCCTTTTTTGTGCTTGCCATTGGCGGGTGAGTCCGGTTTATTCGTTCGTTACGGCCAGAACTTCCTCCAGCGAGGTCAAGCCCAGTTTCACTTTGTACAGCCCGGATTCACGCAGGCTGCGCACGCCTTCGCGACGGGCTTGCTCTGCGATTTCCAAGGCGCTGCCATCTCGCAGAATGATGCGCTGGATCTCCTCTGAAATCGGCATCACCTGGTAGATACCGACGCGGCCCTTGTAGCCGTTGTTGCAGGCCGAACAACCGACAGGACGGTAGGACACCCAGCTGCCATCCAGTTCTTCCTCTTGGAAGCCTGAATCCAGCAAGGCATCACGCGGGATGTCGGCAGGGGCCTTGCAATTCGGGCAGAGCCGGCGTGCCAGGCGTTGAGCGGTGATCAGAATCACGCTGGACGCGATGTTGAATGGGGCAATGCCCATGTTGCGCATGCGTGTCAGCGTGGTCGGGGCATCGTTGGTGTGCAGTGTCGACAGCACCAAGTGGCCCGTCTGGGCAGCCTTGATCGAAATGTCGGCGGTCTCGAGATCACGGATTTCACCGACCATGATGATGTCGGGATCTTGCCGGAGAAAGGACTTCAGGGCTGCTGCAAACGTCAGGCCTGCCTTCTCGTTCACGTTGACCTGATTGACGCCGGGGAGGTTGATTTCCGAGGGGTCTTCGGCGGTGGCGATGTTCACGCCGGGCTTGTTGAGCAGGTTCAGGCAGGTGTAGAGCGACACCGTCTTGCCTGAGCCGGTCGGGCCTGTCACCAGAATCATGCCGTAGGGACGACCGATGGCGTGGAGCAGGCGTTCCTTTTCCTCCGGCTCGTAGCCGAGTGCTTCGATGCCGAGCTTGGCACTGCTGGGATCCAGGATACGGATCACGATCTTTTCGCCGAACAGTGTGGGCAAAGTGCTGACCCGGAAGTCGATCACGCGATCGGCTCCGATCTTCAACTTCATCCGTCCGTCTTGGGGAACTCGTTTTTCCGAGATGTCCAGCCGAGAGATCACCTTGATCCGGGAAGCCAGTTTGTCCTTGATGGCGATCGGCGGCGTGGAGATTTCGCGCAGCTCTCCATCAATGCGGAATCGAACGCGGTAGTAGTGCTCGTAGGGCTCGAAATGCAAGTCCGAAGCGCGCATGTTGAAGGCGTCCAGCAGCATTTTGTGCAGGAACTTGACGATGGGGGCGTCTTCGACTTCGGCGCTGTTGGTCTCGGCCACATCTTCGGTGATGATGGCCTCGTCTTCAAACTGGAAGTCACCGCTGCCAATGATCGTGTCCATGGCTTCGGCGACCGATGTGGTCGTCGCTTCGACCATCTTGGACAGCTTGTCGTACTCGGCAATGATCCAGTCGACGCCCATTTGGGTCGAGAACTTGATCTTCTCGACGACTTCCTGATCGGACGGGTCTGCGGTCGCGACGATCAAACGATTGCTTCGCTTGCTGAGGACCAGGATCCGATAGGCTTGGCAAATCTTGGGGTCCAGCAGGTCTTTGGGCAATCGCTGCGGGTCGATGGCGTCCAGGTCCAGCAAGGGGGCGCTGAATGCTTGAGACATCGTGTGCGCCAGATCGGCGGCGGACACCGCACCAGAGCCCATCAACTCCGCAATGAAGCTGGTCCGGTGCGTCAGCGCTTTTTGATAGATGTCCTCGGCCGCTTTCTGGGCCAGTTTGCCGGCTGTGATCAGTGCCCGCCCCAATCCGGGCAAGGCAACGGACGACGATTTGTTGGCTGGTTCAACAGCGGCCATGAGGCGGGTGAGGGATGCTCAGAATGAAAAAATGCATCCTATCATCGCTCAGGAGCAACTGTCTGTAAATGAAATGTAGCTTGGTGATGATGTGGCAGGAATATGCCACTGATGTGCGAAATGTCTGATCATGGTCGGGGTGAGAGGATTCGAACCTCCGGCCTCTACGTCCCGAACGTAGCGCTCTACCAGGCTAAGCTACACCCCGACTGTCAGACACTGCTTCAAGAGATGAAGCGCAGTGAACTCAATGCGCCTTCAGGCTGGTCGTCATCTTTCAATTTCGACGCTGAAGTAATTGAGCCGCTAATTGTAGCAAACCTTCGGTGTAAGAATTTGAAGGAAGCGCACTCAATGCGGAAATTGCACGTTGTGCTTCGGCTGCCGCGGCCTGTTGGGTGGCTTCCAGTGCACCGGTGCTGCGCACGATCTCAATGATCTGGGGCAGCTTTTCGGTCTCGCCCTGTTCAATGGCGTGGCGGATGGTGTCGGCCTGCTCCGGGGTGCCGCGTTGCATGCCGATGATCAGGGGTAGCGTGGCTTTGCCTTCGCGCAGGTCGTCGCCGATGTTCTTGCCCATTTCAGCGGTGTTGCCGGCGTAATCCAGCACATCGTCGATGACCTGAAAGGCAGTCCCCAGGGCTTGCCCGTAGGTCGCGCAGGCTTCTTCGACTGGGGGTGGGGCTTTGATCAAGATGGCGGCCAGGCGTGCGCTGGCTTCGAACAGCTTGGCGGTCTTGGAGCGAATGACTCGAAGGTAGCCTGCTTCATCCAGTGAGGCGTCGTGCATGTTCATCAGCTGCAGCACTTCGCCCTCGGCGATTACGTTGGTGGCATCTGCCAGGATTTCCATCACGCGCATGTCGTCTGCGTCCACCATCATCTGGAAGGCGCGTGAGTAAAGGAAGTCGCCGACCAGAACGCTGGCGGGGTTGCCGAAGGCTTCGTTGGCCGTGGCTCGCCCACGGCGCAAGGTGGACTCGTCCACGACGTCGTCGTGCAGCAAGGTCGCGGTGTGGATGAACTCGACCACGGCTGCCAGATTGTGGTGTTGATTGCCCTTGTAGCCCAGTGCGCCTGCCATCAGCAGCAGCAGCGCCGGTCGCAGTCTCTTGCCGCCGGCTGCGATGATGTATTGGGAAATCTGTCCTACCAGCGGGACGCTTGAGTCGAGGCGGTAGGCGATGACCTTGTCGACTTCGACCATGTCGGAGGCGATCAGTGTGAGGGGCTGGGTGGCAGGTGCGTTGGGGGCGGTCAAGGTGGCGGGCTCTTTCAAGTTGCGAAATTATAGAAAGGGCGCGCAGTGCGCTGTGTCCGCGCCTGATCGTCTTTGATGCACCGCTTGTCAGCGGTGGAAAAGATTGCTATAGTTTCGGGCTCTGCAGAATTCTCCGGCAGAGCTTCAATTCAAAGAGGTTTACATGTACGCGGTCATAAAAACCGGCGGCAAGCAATATCGCGTTGCTGCTGGCGAAAAAATCAAAGTAGAACAGATTGCTGCGGACGTAGGCCAGGAAATCGTGATTGACCAAGTTCTGGCTGTCGGCAACGGCGCTGAACTCAAGGTTGGCACGCCCCTGGTGTCCGGCGCAACCGTCACGGCAACTGTCGTGGCGCATGGCAAGCACGACAAGGTTCGCATCTTCAAGATGCGTCGTCGCAAGCACTATCAAAAGCGTCAAGGTCACCGTCAGCAGTTCACCGAACTGCAAATCGGCGCGATTGCAGGCTAAGGAGAACGGGTCATGGCACAGAAAAAAGGCGGCGGCTCTACGCGAAACGGGCGCGATTCCAAGCCCAAGATGCTCGGTGTGAAGGCCTTCGGTGGCGAACTGATCAGCGCTGGCTCGATCATCGTTCGTCAACGTGGTACCCGCTTCCACGCTGGCTCGAATGTCGGTATCGGCAAGGATCACACCCTGTTTGCGCTGGTTGACGGCCACGTGTCGTTTGCCACTAAGGGTGCGCTGAACAAACACACGGTCAACGTGACGCCCGCAGCCTGAATCTGACGGCGCGGTCATACAGCGACCTGTCGAAGCCCCGCTTGGTCGGGGCTTTTTTCGTTGGGTCCCCATTTTCTAGACTGGACATGACATGAAATTTGTTGATGAAGCCTATATAGACATTGCTGCTGGCGATGGCGGGAACGGTTGCGTCTCGTTTCGTCATGAAAAGTACAAGGAGTTTGGTGGCCCCAACGGGGGTGATGGTGGGCGTGGTGGTCACGTCTATGCCGTGGCAGACCCCAACCTGAACACCTTGGTCGACTATCGCTATTCGCGTCGCCATGAGGCCAAGCGTGGCGAGCATGGCATGGGGTCGGACATGTTCGGCGCAGCGGGCGATGACATCACCCTGAAGATGCCGGTGGGCACCATCATTTCCGATGCTGAGACGGGTGAGGTGCTGTACGAGCTGTTGGCTCCGGGTGAGGTCATCACGATTGCCAAGGGCGGAGATGGCGGCTTCGGCAACCTGCGCTTCAAGAGCGCGATCAACCGGGCGCCCCGTCAAAAGACCCCTGGGTGGCCGGGTGAGAAGAAGAACCTGAAGCTTGAGCTCAAGGTGTTGGCCGACGTTGGCCTTCTTGGCATGCCCAACGCTGGCAAGTCCACCTTGATTGCGGCAGTTTCGAATGCCCGCCCCAAGATCGCCGACTACCCGTTCACCACCCTTCACCCGAATCTGGGGGTGGTCCGGGTCGGGCCGGAGCAGAGCTTTGTGGTGGCAGACATCCCGGGCCTGATTGAAGGGGCTTCTGAGGGGGCCGGTCTGGGGCATCTGTTTTTGCGTCACCTGCAGCGCACGCGTCTGCTGTTGCATGTGGTCGATCTGGCGCCTTTTGATGACGCTGTCGACCCGGTGGCTCAGGCCAAGGCCATCGTGGGTGAGTTGAAGAAGTACGACCAGGCGCTGTATGACAAGCCTCGTTGGCTCGTCTTGAACAAGCTGGACATGGTTCCGCAGGACAAACGTGCGGCCCTGGTCAAGGATTTCGTCAAGCGCTACAAGTACAAGGGTCCTGTTTTCGAGATCTCTGCGTTGACGCGTGAGGGGTGTGAGGCCTTGATCAAGGCGATTTACCAGCACGTCAAGGCTCAGCAGGTCGCCGAGCAGGCGCCGGTCGAGGTGGATCCCCGCTTCGCTGAACCCTCCGATTCCTGAATATTGCTGTGCCTAGGGGCCGCGGTGCTGAAATGACTGCTATCAATGAATCTCGTGTGCTGGCGGATGCTCGCCGCATCGTCGTCAAAGTGGGCTCCAGCCTGGTGACCAATGAAGGGCGTGGCTTGGACGAGGCAGCCATCAGTGAGTGGTGTCGCCAGTTGGCCCAGCTGGTCCGTTCGGGACGCGAGGTGGTGATGGTGTCCAGCGGCGCGATTGCTGAAGGCATGAAACGCCTGGGTTGGGCTGTTCGCCCCAAGGAGGTGCACGAACTGCAGGCGGCTGCGGCCGTCGGGCAGATGGGCCTCGCTCAGATGTATGAGACCAAGCTGCGTGAGAACGGACTGGGCAGTGCCCAGGTCTTGCTCACCCATGCGGATCTGGCTGATCGCGAGCGTTACCTCAACGCCCGATCCACGTTGCTGACCTTGCTCCGTCATCGTGTGGTCCCGGTGATCAATGAGAACGACACCGTGGTCAATGATGAGATCAAGTTTGGTGACAACGACACCTTGGGAGCCTTGGTGGCCAATCTGGTGGAGGCGGATGCCCTCGTGATCTTGACCGATCAAAAGGGCTTGTACACCGCCGATCCGCGCCGCGACCCTGCTGCCCAGTTTGTGCACGAGGCCCGTGCGGGTGATCTCGCGCTGGAAGCCATGGCTGGTGGTGCGGGCTCCAGCATTGGCAAGGGCGGCATGATCACCAAGATCCTGGCTGCCAAGCGAGCTGCAGGTTCGGGCGCCTCCACCGTCATTGCCTGGGGGCGTGAGCCTGACGCGCTGGTGCGTCTCACCCAGGGAGAGTCCATCGGGACCTTGCTGGTGGCGCAGACCGCTAAGAATCAGGCTCGCAAGCAATGGATGGCCGACCACTTGCAGATGCGCGGAGCCGTTCTGGTCGACGACGGCGCCGTGGCCAAGCTGCGTGATGAGGGCAAGAGCCTCTTGCCCATCGGGATGACCGCAGTCGAGGGGGAGTTCTCTCGCGGGGATGTGATTGCGATCAAGGATGCCACCGGGGCGGAGGTCGCTCGGGGCCTGTCCAACTATGCCAGTGCGGAGGCCCGGCTGATGTGCCGCAAGGCATCTGCCGAGTTCGAGCGCTTGTTGGGTTATGTGGCCGAGCCGGAGATGGTGCACCGGGACAATTTGGTGCTCCACCGTTGACCTGGGCTGCCTGGCCATCAAAAAAAATCCGACCTGGTGAGGGTCGGATCGGATGTCGTCAGTGCTTGTTGATCGGGTCCGGTTGTGCCCCGGCGTGACTGGGATGCATCGGTCTCGGTTCCGGTTCAAAGCTCGCCCCAGGAGGCAGTTCATAACTGCCCGAGGGCGGGAGGCGCGACATGTGATTGTCAGGTCCGCCTTCGGTATCCCGTGTTCGCATGCCACCTCTCAGGAAGCGATTGCGTGGCTCGGGTCTGGGAAGGTAGCGTGCCAGCTCAGTCAGGGCCATCTCATACACCCCGCGTTTGAACTCCACCACCACATCCAGAGGAACCCAGTAGTCGTTCCAGCGCCAAGCATCGAATTCCGGGTGATTGGTGGCCCTCAGATTCAGGTCCCAGTCATGTCCCAGCAATTGCAGCAGGTACCAGATCTGCTTTTGGCCCTTGTAGTGGCCTCGAGCGTCTCGCCGAATGTACCGGTCTGGCACCTCATAGCGCAACCATTCCCGGGTTCGGGCCACGATCCGCACATGCTCCGGATGGAGCCCCACTTCTTCATGCAATTCCCGGAACATGGCCTGCTCAGGGCTTTCGCCACGATCAATGCCGCCTTGTGGAAACTGCCAGCTGTGGGTCCGGATGCGCTTGCCCCAGAACACCTGGTTCTTATGGTTGAGCAGGATGATGCCGACGTTCGGCCTAAAGCCGTCCCGGTCAAGCATAATCAAACCCCAAATTTTTAAACTGAGTCCATTATGCACGGCACCGCACGTGTCACAAGAGGACTTCTCTTGAACTTTCCGCATTCCCCCAGATGAAAGCCTCCCAATTCTTCATTTCCACCCTCAAGGAAGCGCCTGCCGATGCGGAGGTCGTCAGTCACAAGCTGATGACCCGCGCCGGCATGATCAAGAAGCTGGGGGCTGGTGTGTACAACTACATGCCCATCGGCTTGCGTGTCATCCGGAAAGTCGAGGCCATCGTGCGCGAAGAGATGAACCGCGCTGGCGCCGTTGAGGTGACCATGCCGGTGGTCCAGCCGGCTGAACTGTGGCAGGAGACGGGGCGCTTCGAGAAGATGGGCCCAGAGTTGCTGCGCATCAAAGACCGTCACGACCGTGATTTCGTGATCCAGCCGACCTCCGAAGAAGTGGTCACTGACATCGCGCGCCAGGAGCTTCGCAGCTACAAGCAGTTGCCCAAGAACTTCTATCAGATCCAGACCAAGTTCCGAGACGAGCGGCGCCCACGCTTTGGCCTGATGCGGGGTCGTGAGTTCATCATGAAGGATGCCTACAGCTTTGACCGCGACCAGGCTGCTGCCAAGGCCAGCTACCAAGTCATGGCCCAGGCCTATCGCCGTATCTTCGATCGCTTTGGCCTCACCTACCGTGCCGTGGCCGCCGACAGCGGTGCCATCGGGGGCGACCTGAGCGAGGAATTCCAGGTGATCGCGGCCACTGGCGAAGACGCCATCGTCTACTGCCCTGAGAGCGATTACGCCGCCAACATCGAGAAAGCCGAAGCGCTGGCCCCGGCCGGCCCGCGTCCGGCTCCGGCAGCCGCGCTCACCAAGACGCCGACGCCGGGCAAGAGTACCTGCGCCGACGTCGCCGAATTGCTGAATGTTCCCTTGGCGACCACGGTCAAATCCCTGGTGCTCGCCACCGACACCCTCAATGAACATGGCGAGATCACGCGCAGCCAGATCTGGCTGCTGTTGCTGCGTGGCGACCACGACATGAATGAAGTCAAAGTCGGCAAGCTGCCCGGCATGGAGGGGGGCTTCCGTTTCGCCACCGTCCCGGAGATCGAAGACCATTTCGGTTGCAAGCCGGGCTACCTGGGACCGCTGAACCTGAAGAAGCCTGTGAAGGTGGTGGCTGATCGTGAAGTGGCCGTGCTGGCCGACTGGATCTGCGGTGCCAACGAGGTCGATTTCCACATCACCGGCGTGAACTGGGGCCGCGACCTGCCTGAGCCCGAGTTGGTGGCCGACCTGCGCAATGTGGTGGCCGGGGATCCCTCGCCCGACGGCAAGGGCGTGCTGGCCATCGAGCGGGGCATCGAGGTGGGGCATGTCTTCTACCTGGGCACCAAGTATTCCAAGGCCATGAATGCCACCTTCCTCGGTGAAGACGGCAAGCCAGCCTTCTTCGAGATGGGTTGCTATGGCATCGGTGTCACCCGACTGCCCGCTGCGGCCATCGAGCAGAACCACGATGAGCGCGGCATCATCTGGCCTGATGCGATCGCGCCTTTCACGGTGGTGATCTGCCCGATCGGCATGGATCGCAGTGCCGAGGTCAAGGCGGCTGCAGAGCAACTGCACGCCGATCTGTTGGCGCTGGGCGTTGATGTGTTGCTGGATGACCGTGGTGAACGCCCCGGCGCCATGTTTGCCGACTGGGAACTGATCGGTGTGCCGCACCGTGTGGTGCTGTCGGATCGTGGGCTGAAGGAAGGTCAGGTCGAGTACCAGCACCGCCGCGACACGGCTGCCACCAAGATCGCTGCGGCAGAGATCGTCGCGCACCTGAAGGGCCGATTGGCCCTGTGAGTGCCGCGTGGGGTTGAGGATGATGGCATGTTGATTTCAAGGCGAAAAAGCCTGGCCGCCCTGGCTGCTGGGCCTTCTTTGTTCTTGTGGTCTGAGTCGGCGCGCGCCGGTGCACAGGCGGAAGAGCCCCTGATCGACTCCGTGCGCACAGCCTTGAGTTCGGCGGTGGCCCAGCAGGCCCCGCCCGTGCCCGAGTTCGTCGACACCGATGGCCGTCTGGTCTATCTGCGCTGGTTGGCGGCCATGAGCGACAGGCTCTGGCGCCGCAAACCGGAGTGGCTGGTGCGCAAGGAGTTTTTGCAAACTGTCTGGTACGAAAGTCGGCGGGCGGGCTTGGATACCTCCCTGGTCATGGGCCTGATCGAGGTCGAGAGCAACTTCCGAAAGTTTGCGGTGTCGCCGGTCGGTGCACGTGGCTACATGCAGGTGATGCCTTTCTGGACCCGGGTGATCGGGGATGGCGATCCGGGCAAGTTGTTCCACCTGCAGACCAATCTGCGTTTTGGCTGCGTCATCCTGCGACATTATCTGGACCGGGAGCAGGGCGATCTCTACATGGCCTTGGGCCGTTACAACGGCAGCCGTGGCAAACCCCAGTACCCCAGTGCGGTGTTCGGGGCCCAGCGCCACTGGGTCTACACCGATCCCGTCAAGTCGTCGGCCCAGGCCTGAGGGCCGCGGCTTCGGCTGACATCACGCGGGCCTGTCCGAAGCGATCCGTGTCACCATCACCTGGTCGATCCGGTAGCTGTCCACGTCCATCACTTCAAAGCGGAAACCCTCCCACACCACGGCGTCGGTGCGCTTCGGAACACGTCGCAGCATCTCCATCAGAAATCCGGCCAGCGTGTCGTACTGATCGGCCTGGGGCAGGGTGTCCAGTTCGAGCACTCGCTGCACATCGGCAATGGGCGTCATGCCGTCGATCAGCCACGAGTTCTCATCGCGCCGCACGATCAGGTCTTCGTCCTGCTGATCCACGAGGTCCCCCATCACCGTGCTCATCAGGTCGTTGAGCGTCACCAGGCCCATCACCACGCTGTATTCATTCACGATCACCGCAAAATCCTCGTGCGCTTCGCGAAACAGGGTCAGCACTTCGCCCAGGCTGAGTCGGTCGGGTACCACCAGAATCTTGCGCAGCAGCCCCTCGCTGGTCAGATCGAGTGGAAGACCGTTGAGCACGCGCTGGAACAGGTCCTTGGCGTCGACATAGCCCAGTACCTGCTCCAGGCCGTCCCGGCAGACCGGGTAGCTGGAGAAGGGTTCCGCCAGGATGCGGGCCCGGATCACGGGTTCGGGGTCGTCCACGCGGAACCAGGCCATGCGCTCGCGCGGTGTCATGGTGCTGGTCACACTGCGGCTGTCGAGCTCGAACACATTGCTGATCAGCTGATGTTCACGTTCTGCCAGCAGACCCGATCGGGCGCTGGCCTCGGTCATGGCGAGGATGTCTGCCGGCGTGATGCGCTCATCCCGCTCTGCGGGCAGACCCAGCAGCGAGAACAGACGATCGGTGATCCGGCTGAGCAGCCAGACCAAGGGCTTGAGCAGGGTCATCAGGCCCAGCATCGGGCCGACCAGGCGGACTGCCACCTGCTCGGGCTCGCTCATGCCCAGACGCTTGGGCAGCAGGTCGGCGAAGACAATGAACAAGGCGATGACCACGATGAAAGAGAGCACGGCGCCGACCTTGGCCGCCGTCTCAGCCGAAAGCCAGAGGGCCAGGCCCTCACTGAAGAACGGGCTCAAGGCGCCTTCGCCGACCACGCCGCCCACGATGGCGATCGCGTTCAGTCCGATCTGGACCACCGTGAAGTAAGGCCCAGGATGGTCTTGCAAGCGCAGCACCTGCTCGGCGCGCAGATCACCGGCATCGGCCATCTGCCTCAGACGCAGGCGGCGAGATGCCGCCAGCGAGATTTCGGCGATCGAGAAATAGGCGCTGGCCGCGATCAAGGCCAGGATGAGCAGCAAACTTTGGCTCAGGTTCATGTCAGGGGCTTTGCGGCGGCAGAAGACCGCCGTGCCCCCAGTTTAGCGGCCGAAGGCCGATCGGCCCGCCGCTCTCATTGGACAAACCCCATGCGCCGCCGCTGAGCGCCGCCGCGAGGCAGATCGTCCACCTGCAACTCATCGCGCGCGTCCAGGCGGGCATTGCCAAAGCCTGTCATGAGGGCGCGTCGCATCTCCCGCGGTGCCAGTTCGGCCAGCACATCGAGCACGGATGCCGGAGGCTCTTCGGCAAAGCGCCGCCCCCAGTTGTGGCTGCTGCGGATCGACAAGTACAGTCGACGCGCGATCTCTCGGGCCTGCTCCAGCGTTGGCGGCTCGATCTCGAACACATTCATGCGATTGAGGATGGGCTCAGGAATGCCGCGCTCGTCGTTGGCGGTCGTGATCCAGACCACCCGGCTGGCATCGATCGACACCTCGGCGAACTCGTCCACGAAATTGCCGGCCGTGTCGTGTTCGAGCAGGCTGTAGAGGGCTCCCAGCGGATCGTACTGAGCGTCGGCACTGGCCTTGTCGATCTCGTCGACAACGATCACCGGATTGGCATACTGCCCGTCGACCAGGGCCTCAAAGACCTTGCCAGGCCTTGCGCCCTTCCATTGCGATGAAGCGCCAGAGAGCAGCCAGCCGGCCGTCATCGAACTCATCGGTACCAGGGACATGCCCGTGCCCAGCAGTTCGGCCAGTTGCCGGGCGAAATGGGTCTTTCCGATGCCCGGTGCCCCGAGCAGGAGCATGGGGGTCACCTCCAGGCCATCGCGGCTGTCCTGGGACAGCGCCAGGTGGCGTTTGACGTCGTCCAGCACCTCGGTGAAGTTGGGCAGGGCTTCGTAGAGCGGCGCCATCTCAGGCACGCCACAGGGGCGCACCTCGAAACGATCGGGGCCACGCTCCAGCATGCGCTGGTAGGTGTTGCGAAGGGATTCGTGTTCGCGCTCGCTGAGCTTGGCCAGCTTGCGCTCCACCTCCGAAGGCTCGAACACGCTGCGCATCTGGGCGATGGGCAGTTTGAAAGAGGTCGAATGGGGGACAAGGCTGCGGGATTCCATGACGCTCTCCAGATCAGGGCACACGCTTTGATTCAAGCACAAGCCATGCCTGTCCTCAAGCGGTCGTGCCCGAGCCAGATGCAGAAAAGCCACTGCAGGCAGTGGCTTTTCGGGGTGGAGGTGTGGGGGGCTCAGCCGGCCTGGTTGCCCAGCACCTGTTGCAGTTCACCCGACTCGTACATCTCCATCATGATGTCCGAGCCACCGATGAACTCGCCCTTCACATACAGCTGTGGAATGGTGGGCCACTGGCTGTATTCCTTGATGCCTTGCCGGATTTCCGGGTCTTCCAGCACGTTCACGGTCTTCAGGCTCTTGGGGTCGACGCCGCAGGCCTTGAGGATCTGGACGGCACGGCCGGAAAAGCCGCACTGGGGAAAGCTGGCAGTGCCTTTCATGAACAGCAGCACAGGGCTGTTCTTGACCAGGTCGTCGATGCGTTGTTGGGTGTTGCTCATGAAGTTTCCTCTTGGGGCGGGGCCCGGCGCGCGGGCGTTCGATGGCAGATTATCTCAGTCCTGGCCAGAGTCCGCCGGAGCAACGCTCAATGCCGGCGAGGTCTTTGCGGCTTTGCACCTGCTCGAACCCTCGCGCTTGCAGCAATTCGCGCACCCGGGGGGCCTGGTCCCAGCCATGTTCCAGCAGCAGCCATCCGCCCGTCATCAGGTGTGCGGGGGCCTGCTGGATGATGCGGCGCAGGTCATCCAGACCATCGGCGCCGCTCACCAGGGCCTGCAGCGGCTCATGGCGCAGTGCCGGCAGGTGCGGATCCTGGTCTGCGATGTAGGGTGGGTTGGACACCAGCAAGGCGTGAGGCTCATCCCCCAGCGGAGCGCACCAGTCGCCTTGAACAAAGCGCACGTCCAGGCCGAGGCGCACGGCATTGCCCCTGGCCACCGTCAACGCGTCGGCACTGGCGTCCACCGCAGTCACCTCGGCATCCTGACGCTGGCTGGCGAGCGCCAGAGCGATCGCCCCGCTGCCGGTGCCCAGATCGGCCACCCGGGGCTGGGGCTGGGCCGCGATCACCTCGAGGCCCCAATCGACCAGGGTCTCGGTGTCGTCGCGTGGGTCCAGCACCCGGGCGTCGACCGCGAGGTCCAGGCCATAGAACTCGTGCCGGCCGGTCAGGTAGGCCATCGGTTCGCCCGCGAGCCGGCGTGCCGTCAGTTCGGCCAGACGGGCTTGTTGGGGCGGCGTCAGCGCGTCGGTGTCGTGGGCCATCAGCCAGGCGCGGTCGTGCGGCGCCCGCTCGACCGCCATCAGCACCAGCATCTGGGCTTCCAGCCTGGGCAGGCCTTGGGCCTGGACCTGATGCAAGGCGGCGGCCAGCGTGGTGGGCGCGCTCAAGACAGCCCCACTTCCAGTTCGGCCAGCTGCTCGGCCTCATGGGCGGCGCGCAGGGCCTGCAGCACATCGCTCAGATCACCTTCCATGATGGCGCTCAGCTTGTAGAGCGTGAGGTTGATCCGGTGGTCGGTCAAGCGGCCTTGCGGGAAGTTGTAGGTGCGGATTCGGTCGCTGCGGTCACCGCTGCCGATCAGGCCCTTGCGCAGGGCGGCATCCTTGGCGGCGCGTTCGCTGCGTTCCTTCTCCTGGATGCGGGCTGACAGCACCTGCAGGGCCTTGGCCTTGTTGCGGTGCTGGCTGCGGTCGTCCTGACATTCGGCGACGATGCCGGTCGGCAGGTGGGTGATGCGCACGGCAGAGTCGGTCTTGTTGATGTGCTGGCCTCCTGCGCCGCTGGCGCGGAAGGTGTCGATGCGCAGGTCAGCCGGGTTGATCTGCACGGCCTGGGCCTCGTCGGGCTCAGGCAGCACAGCCACAGTGCAGGCACTGGTGTGGATGCGGCCCTGGGTTTCGGTGGCCGGTACGCGCTGCACCCGGTGGCCGCCGGATTCGAACTTCAGCGCACCGTAGACCTGTTCCCCCTCCAGGCGAAGCACCACCTCTTTGTAGCCGCCCAGTTCGCTCTCGCTGGCGCTCACGATCTCGGTGCGCCAACCGGCGCGCTCGGCGTAACGGGTGTACATGCGGGCCAGATCGCCCGCGAACAGCGCCGACTCGTCGCCGCCCGTGCCTGCGCGCACTTCCAGAAAGGCATTGCGGACGTCGTCGGGGTCTTTGGGCAGCAACAGGCGCTGCAGCTCATCTTCGAGCTTGCGCAGCTCCTCACTCGCGCTGGCGATCTCCTCGCGCGCCATGTCGGCCATGTCCGGGTCGGCCAGCATCTCTTGGGCGGTCGCCAGATCGGATTCGCACTGCCGGTAGCGTTGGTAGCGTCCGGCCACCTGGGTCACTTCGGCGTGTTCGCGCGACAGCGTGCGGTACTGGGCCATGTCGCCCATGATGTCTTCGCGCGACAACAGAAAGTCGAGCTCCTCCAGGCGCACGGCATAGCGTTCAAGTTGCTGACGGAGAAAGTCTTTCATGGGGCACTTTGCAGGGCCGCTGGCTGTTGCATCAGTAGCGGCAGACTGGAGAAAGGTTGCACCGGGAACGGTGCGCGAGCAAGCACGTCGGGCCGCCGGGCCGCGACCAAGCCGCGTCGCTAACGGTCTTTGCGCAGGAAGAAGTGCTGGATCGCCTGGCTGGCACGTTCGCGCGACGGACCATCGCCGGTGTGCAATTCAGCCATCGCGCCATGCAGCATCTTCTGGGTCAGGCCCTTGGCCATGGCCTGCAACACGACATCGACATCTTCGCCCCGGGCCAGCAGCTTGCGGGCGCGTGCCAGTTCGGCTTCGCGCCAAGCCTCGGCCTGGCTGTTGAGTTGCCGGATCAGGGGCACGGTGCCACGCTGGTCCATCCAGTGCAGGAAGCTCTGCACGCCGGCGTCGATGATGGCCTCGGCCTGGGCCACGGCGGCCTGCCGGTTGGCCTGTCCGGTCTGCACCACGGTGGCCAGGTCGTCCACGGTGTAGAGATAGACGTCTTCGAGCGCCTTGACCTCGGGTTCGATGTCGCGGGGGACCGCCAGGTCGACCATGAAGATCGGCCGGTGGCGGCGCTGCTTGAGGGCGCGCTCCACCGCACCGAGGCCGATCAGGGGCAGGGTGCTGGCCGTGCAACTGATCACGGCATCGAATTCGTGCAGGCGGGTGGGCAGGTCGGCCAGGCGCATCACTTCGCCGCCAAAGCGGCCGGCCAGCTTTTCGCCGCGCTCCAGGGTGCGGTTGGCAATCGCGATGGCCTTGGGGTTGCGGGCGGCAAAGTGGGTGGCCGCCAGCTCGATCATCTCGCCCGCGCCCACGAAGAGGATGCGGATCTTGCTGAGGTCTTCAAACAGCTGACCGGCCAGCCGCACGGCGGCCGCAGCCATGCTGATGGAGTGGGCGCCGATCTCGGTCGAACTGCGCACCTCTTTGGCCACCGCGAAACTGCGCTGGAACAGCTGGTTGAGCGTGGTGCCCAGCGCGCCAGCGCTTTCGGCGGCGCGCACGGCGTCCTTCATCTGACCCAGGATCTGGGCCTCGCCCAGCACCATCGAATCCAGCCCGCTGGCCACGCGGAAGGCGTGGCGGGCCACTTCGTCATGCTGCAGCAGGTAGGCATGTGAGCGCAGCACCGACGGGGTCACACCGCCCGTCTGGGCCAGCCAGCCCAAGGTGTGGTCCAGGGCTTGATGATCGCCCGCGCAGTAGATCTCGGTGCGGTTGCAGGTCGAGATGATGGCGGCTTCGACGTCCGGGTGGCGCTGGCTGCCAAAGGATTCCCGCAGGCCGTGCAGTGTCGGGGCCATTTGATCGACGGCAAAGGCAAAGCGACCGCGCAGATCGAGCGGTGCCGTCGTGTGGTTGATCCCCAATGCCCAGACTGCTGCCATCACCTGATTATAAAATTGATCGAGGTCCAGGCGGGCGCGCTGTGATTGCCCTTTGCTATGGCCTCCATGGCGCCGGATGTCCCGGCGCCAGGCCTCCAACCCGATCTGACATGGGTCCCATCGAGCTCTTGAACCACCTTGCCAATTTTGTCGCGCCGGCGCTTTTCGTCTCGGCGCTGCTGGTTTTGATGGGGCCAGTTCTGGGCGGGGTAAGCCCGTTTCGCCTTGCCTGGTACTGGAAGCTTGCTATCAATTTTGCTGTGGGCGTGCTGGCGCTGATGCTGGCGGTGCTTGTTCTGGGTCGAGATGGCAAGGTGGCGGGCTATGGCCTGTTGCTGGCATCCGTCGCGACCAGTCAATGGTTTTTGCAGGGGGCCTGGCGTCGCTGAAGAAATCAAGGTTTCTTGATTTCAGTCAATTGATGGCCGGGGCTCAGTTCAGCCCCGTTCCCCAGACCTCAGGGCCGGTTCGTGCCCTGCGGGCTGAACAGGTCCACCCGGTCGGTGATGATGCCGTCGGTGCCCAGCTCGATCAGCCGTTGTGCAGCCCATTCGTCGTTCACGGTGTAGCTCAGGGTGCGCAGCCCGGCCGCCTGGGCCTTGGCCACGGTGTCGGCATCCCACAAGGCGTGGTTCAGGACCACGGCCACGCAGCCCAGCTCCAGTGCCTTTTCCAGCCAGCCGCGGAACAGCGTGTCGGCCAGCAATCCTCTGGGCAGGTGGGGGGCTGCGGCTGCAGCCCCTTCCAGGGCTTCGATCTTGAATGAGGTCAGCAATGGCGGTACCGAGGCCGAGGCCCACAGGTGCGAGGCATAGGCGGCCACGATCTCGCCCGTAGCCCGCTCGGTATCGGGCGTGGGCTTGATCTCGATGTTCAGGAAGTAGCCGTTGTGCAGGCAGTAGCGCGCCACGTTCTCGAAGCTCGGGATGACCTCGCCCGCGTAGGTGCGCGAGTGCCAACTGCCGGCATCCAGCTGGGCCAGTTCGCCATAGCTCAGGTCGCCGGCAATGCCGCGGCTGTTGGTGGTGCGCTGCAAAGAGGCATCGTGCAGCAGAAAGGGCACGCCGTCGGCACTCAGCTTCACGTCGCATTCGAACATGGTGTAGCCGAAGCTGGCTCCATGGCGGAAGGCGGCCAGGGTGTTCTCGGGGGCCAGCTTGCCGGCGCCTCGGTGGGCGATCCAGCGGGGGTAGGGCCAGTGTGGAAGGCTGGGTTTCATGGCGTGGCGATGGCAGGGTAGGGGCTCAGACGCGTTTGCCGGTGGTGGCATCGAAATGATGGATGCGGTCAGCGCGAGGGGCCACATGGATCACGCTGCCGGTGGCGGGCACCTGGGCGCCTTCCTCGATGCGCACGATCAACTGTTCCTGGCCTGCGCCCTGACCCAGACGACCGTAGATCAGCCGTTCGGCTCCCAGCAGCTCGGTGGTCTCGACCGTCACGGCCCAGCCCTCGGATCGCACGTCCAGGTGTTCGGGGCGGATGCCGGTGATCACGCCTTCGCGGGTTCCAGGGGCATGTTTCAGCAGGTTCATCGAGGGGGAGCCGATGAAGCTGGCCACAAAGGTGGAGGCCGGGCGGTGGTACATCTCCTCGGGCGTGCCGAACTGCTCCATCACCCCGGCGTTCATCACGATCATGCGCTGGGCCAGCGTCATGGCCTCGACCTGGTCGTGGGTGACGAACAACGAGGTGATGCCCAGCTCGCGGTGCAGCTTCTGGATTTCGAGGCGGGTCTGGCTGCGCAACTTGGCGTCGAGGTTGGACAGCGGCTCGTCGAACAGGAACACCTGCGGCTGGCGCACGATGGCGCGGCCCATGGCCACGCGCTGGCGTTGCCCGCCCGACAGCTCACGTGGCTTGCGCTGCAGCAGGTGGCCCAACTCCAGGATGCCAGCGGCCTTGTCCACCCGTTGCTTGATCTCGGCGGCCGGCACCTTGGCGATCTTCAGGCCATAGGCCATGTTGTCGTACACGCTCATGTGCGGGTACAGCGCGTAGTTCTGGAACACCATGGCGATGTCGCGCTCGGCCGGTTCGAGCTGGTTGACCACCCGGGGGCCGATGGCGATCTCGCCACCGCTGATCTCTTCGAGACCGGCCACCATGCGCAGCAGGGTGGACTTGCCACAGCCCGAAGGGCCGACGATGACGATGAATTCGCCGTCGGCGATCTCGGCGTTCACGCCGTGGATCACCTGGTTGGCCTTGGGCCCGTGGCCGTAGCGTTTGACGACGTTGCGAAGGGAGATGGAAGCCATTGTGCTGCTCTCTTATTTCTCGGTATCGACCAGGCCCTTGACGAACCATTTCTGCATCAGAACCACCACCACGGCGGGTGGCAGCATGGCCAGCACGGCCGTGGCCATGACCACGTTCCAGTCCACGGGCGACTCACCCGCGCCGATCATCTGCTTGATGCCGACGACCACGGGGTACATGTCTTCGCTGGTGGCTGCGATCAGGGGCCAGAGGTACTGGTTCCAACCGTAGATGAACTGGATCACGAACAGGGCGGCAATGCTGGTGGCCGACAGCGGCACCAGGATGTCTTTGAAGAAGCGCATCGGGCCCGCGCCGTCGATGCGCGCGGCCTCGACCAGTTCGTCGGGCACGGTCAGGAAGAACTGCCGGAACAGGAAAGTGGCCGTGGCCGAGGCAATCAGCGGCACCGACATGCCGGCATAGGTATTGATCATGCCCAGATCGGCCACCACTTGGTAGGTCGGGCCGATGCGCACTTCCACCGGCAGCATCAGGGTGATGAAGATCAGCCAGAAGCACAGGTTGCGCAGCGGGAAGCGGAAGTACACCACCGCAAAGGCCGACAGCAGTGAAATGCTGATCTTGCCCACGGTGATGATCATGGTCACCACGAAGCTCACCCACATCATGCGTGCCACCGGAGGCGTGGCGCTGATGCGGCCCGAACCGCGCAGCGCCGCCTCGTAGCTGGCCCAGAAGTTCTGACCCGGCCACAAGGGCATGGGCGCCTGCATGATTTCGGGGGCGGTGTGGGTGGAGGCCACAAAGGCCAGGTAGATCGGGAAGGCGACGATCAGCACGCCGATGATCATCACCAGGTGGGCCAGCAAGGTCAGGGCCCGATTGCGTTCAACCATGATCAGGGCCTCCTGGCTGGGTCAATAGAGCTGGGCGGTGGGGTTTCATCAGTACTGCACCTTCTTCTCGACATAGCGGAACTGCACGATGGTCAGTGCCACCACGATCACCATCAGCACCACCGACTGGGCGGCCGAACCACCGAAGTCCATGCCGCGGAAGCCGTCGAAATACACCCGGTACACCAGGGTCGCGGTGGCCTTGCCCGGACCACCCTGGGTGGTGGCGTCGATGATGGCAAAGGTGTCGAAGAAGGCGTAGACCATGTTGATCACGCCCAGGAAGAAGGTGGTGGGCGACAGCAGCGGGAACTGGATGGTCCAGAAGCGTCGCCACGGCCCCGCACCATCGATGGCAGCGGCTTCGATCAGCGACTTGGGAATCGCGCTGAGCCCCGCCAGGAAGAACAAAAAGTTGTACGAAATCTGCTTCCACACCGAGGCCATCACCACCAGGGCCATGGCGTGTCGGTCGTTGAGCAGGTGGTTCCATTCAAAGCCGATCTGACGCAGACCGTAGCTGACCACCCCGATCGAGGTCGAGAACATGAACGACCAAAGCAGCCCCGAGACCACCGGTGCCACGGCATAGGGCAGGATCAGCACGGTCTTGTAGAAGGTGGCCCCGCGGGTGATGCGGTCGGCGAACACGGCCAGCAACAAGGCCAGACTCAGGCCCAGCACCGTCACCAGCACCGAGAAGACCAGAGTGGTCTCGAACGACTCCACATAGGTGGCATCGGCCCACAAGGTGCGGAAATTGTCCAGTCCGACCCAGGTCACCGTGGTGCCGAAGGCATCCTGCTGTTGCAGCGACTGGATCAGGGCCTGACCGGCGGGCCAGAAAAAGAACACGCCGACGATCAGCAATTGAGGGGCCAGCAGCACCCAGGGAAGCCAGCCTGACTTGAATAGAACTCGTTTTTCCATGGAGGGTGCCCCAGTGAGTCAAACAGCCCGCCTGCGTTTGGCGGGCGGGCTGTCGGGTGTCGGGCATCCGCCCGGAACGGCGCCATTGTTGGCGAGGGCCGGCAGCATACCGCAGCTGGCCGGCCGTTCTTGTCGCCTGGGCGGCTTATTTGTTGGCGGCCTGGAATTTGGCCAGCAATTCGTTGCCGCGGCTGACGGCGGTGTCCAGGGCTTCCTTGGCTGTCTTCTTGCCGGTCCAGATCTGTTCGGTTTCCTCGTCCAGGATCGCGCGGATCTGCACGAAGTTGCCCAGGCGCACGCCACGCGACTTGTCGGTGGTCTTGCGGATCATCTGGTTCACCGCCACGTCGGTGCCCGGGTTCTTCTTGTAGAAGCCCGACTTCTCGGTCAGCTCGAAAGCGGCCGTGGTGATCGGCAGGTAGCCGGTGCGCTGGTGGCTGGCGGCCTGCACTTCGGGCTTGGACAGGAAGTTGAAGAACGAAGCCACGCCCTTGTAGTGGGCGGCCGGCTTGCCGGCCAGAACCCACAGGCTGGCGCCGCCCACGATGGTGTTCTGCGGCGCGCCGGGAACATCAGGGTAGTAGGGCAGGGTGGATTCGGCGAACTTGAACTTGGAGTCGCGCTGGATGCTGGCGTAGCTGCCCGACGAACCCACGAACATCGCGCATTCACCCGAGGTGAACGAGGTGATGGCTTTGCTGGCACGGCCCTTGTAGACGAACAGACCTTGCTTGGCCATGTTGCCCAGGTTCTCGAAATGGCGCACGTGCAGCGGCGAGTTGAACTCCAACCGGGCGTCCAGGCCGCCAAAGCCGTTGCCCTTGCTGGCATAGCTGGTGTTGTGCCAGGTCGAGAAGCTTTCCAGCTGGGCCCAGGTCATCCACGAGGTGGTGAAGGGGCATTTGCTGCCGCTGGCCTTGAGCTTGGCAGCGGCCGAGACCACATCGGGCCAGGTCACCGGGGCTTTTTCAGGGTCCAGGCCGGCCGATTTGAACGCGTCCTTGTTGTAGTAGAAGACGGTGGTCGAGCTGTTGAAGGGCAGCGACATCATCTGGCCATTGGGGGCCGTGTAGTAGCCGGCCACGGCTGGGATGTAGGCCTTGGGGTCGAACTTGACGCCACCTTCCTTCATCACCTCGGCCACGGGCTTCACGGCGCCCTTGGCGTACATCATGGTGGCGGTGCCCACTTCGAACACCTGCAGGATATCGGGGGCATTGCCGGCGCGGAAGGCGGCGATGCCGGCGGCCATCGACTGGTCGTACTCACCTTTGTAGGTGGGCACCACCTTGTATTCGCTCTGGCTCTCGTTGAACTGCTTGGCCAGGTCATTGACCCAGTCGTTGAGGGCGCCGTCCATCGAATGCCACCACTGAATCTCGGTCTGGGCCTGGGCGGGTGCACCGATCACAGTGGCCAGCGCGGCCACGAGGGCCAGGTTGCGGAATTTCATGCAATCTCCTGCGGGGGTACGAAAAGCGCGGATGCTAATCGCGTGGTGTGACAAAAG
>RXJO01000463.1:21792-23166 GCA_003987795.1 Curvibacter sp. | reverse complement strand
CTGGCCATGCTGCTGGAGCGTCCGGCCGTGCACGAGCGCCTGATGCACCTGCTGGGCGCGGCCCGCTGGCCGGCCCGCTACCTGCTGCAGCACCCCGGCGTGATCGACGAGCTGGCCAGCGACGCGATGTTGTCCGAGCGCTTCTCGGCCACCGATCTCAAGGACGAACTCGCCCGCCGCGTGGGCTCGCTGCGCTCGACCGGCGAGGACGACGACGAGACCCTGCTCAACCTGCTGCGCCGCGCCCACCACGCCGAGGTGTTCCGCACCCTGGCGCGCGATGTGGAAGGTCGCCTCAGTGTCGAGCAGGTGGCCGACGACCTGAGCTCACTGGCCGACACCTTGCTGCAGATCACCGTGCGCTGGTGCTGGGAGCGCCTGAAGAACCGCCACCGCACCGACGCCGACCTGCCGCAGTTCGCCATCATCGGCTACGGCAAGCTGGGCGGCAAAGAGCTCGGTTACGGCAGCGACCTCGACATCGTGTTCGTCTACGAAGACGAGGACGAGCGCGCCTCCGAGGTGTACTCGGCCTTTGTCCGCAAGCTGATCAACTGGCTGACGGTCAAGACCGCCGAAGGCGATCTGTTCGAAATCGACACCGCGCTGCGTCCCAACGGCAACTCGGGCCTGCTGGTGACCAGCTTCCAGGCCTACGCCAACTACCAGCAGCAGCGCGGCAGCAACACCGCCTGGACCTGGGAACACCAGGCCATGACGCGGGCCCGCTTCGTGTTGGGCAGCCCAGGCCTGCAGGCCCGCTTCGACGCCGTGCGCGAAGCCGTGATCACCGCACCACGCGATGCGGCATCGCTGCGCGACGAGATCGTGAGCATGCGCGACCGGGTGCGCGGTGCGCACCCGGTGCGCAGCGGCCGCTTCGACGTCAAGTACAGCCAGGGCGGCATGGTCGATGCCGAATTCGCGGTGCAGTACCTGGTGTTGGCCCAGTCGGCCAGCCACCCCGGGCTGCGCGAGAACGTGGGCAACATCGCCCTGCTGCAGCGCGCCGAGGCCTGCGGCCTGCTGCCGGACGGCGTGGGCGAACGGGCTGCCGCAGCCTACCGCGAGCTGCGGCGCATCCAGCACAAGGCCCGGCTCAACGAAGAGCCCACCCAGGTCGACCCGGATCAGGTGGCCGCCGAGCGTGACGCCATCATGGCGCTCAGTGCGGCGGTGCTGGGCGGCTGACGCTGGATCAGGCGCCGGCCGCGATCTGGCGCAGGGCCTGGGCGAACACCGCCGGCGGCTGGCCGCCCTGGATCAGGTGCCGGTCGTTCACGATCACCGCCGGCACCGAGTGGATGCCGGCGCCCTGGTAGAGCTGCTCCTGCGCCCGCACTTCAGCGGCGAACTCGTCACTGTCCAGAATGG
>RXJO01000463.1:0-21742 GCA_003987795.1 Curvibacter sp. | reverse complement strand
GTTCCGAATCCAGCCCCACTACGGCGGCCAGGCGGACCAGCAGCTCACGGTCGGACGGGTTCTCTCCCTGGCTGAAATAGGCTTCGAACAAAGCCTTCTTGAGCGCCAGCTGGCGCCCCGCTCCCTCGCCTTCGGCCCAGTGCAGCAGACGGTGCGCGTCGAAGGTGTTGTAGATGCGGCCCCGGGCCGCCATGTCAAAGCGAAAGCCCACCGATTCGCCGCGCAGGCGGATGGCCTCGCGGTTGGCCGCGCTCTGCTCGGGGGTGGCGCCATACTTCTCGGCCGGGTGCTCGGTGATGTCCTGGCCTTCGGGCCCCATCTGGGGATTGAGCTCGAAAGGCTGGAAGTGCAGCTCGGCCTGCACGCTGCCTTGCAGCTCGTCCAGCGCCCGTTGCAGGCCATTGAGGCCGATGGCGCACCAGGGGCAGGACACATCGGACACGAAGTCGATCTTCAAGGTGACAGGGGCGTTGGCAGAGGTGGTCATGGCGGGCTCAGGGTTCAGGACAAGGGCCGCATCGTAGGGGATTCGCTGCGATCCTGTCTGCGTTAAGCTTTTGCCCCCATGCCGCAAACCCTCAGTGCCCCCGCCCACAGCGAACTGCTGATCAAGAAAAGCCGCTTCATCGGCTGCGTCCAGCCCATGAGCGACCGGGCCTCGGCCCAGGCGGTGGTGCAGCAATTGCGCCAGCAGCATCCCGGGGCCGCCCATGTGTGCTGGGCCTTGCTGGCCGGTGGCCAGTCGGCGGCGGTGGACGACGGCGAGCCCGGCGGCACCGCCGGCCGCCCCATGCTGGACGTGTTGCGCCACCAGGACCTGGAGGGCGTGCTGGCCACCGTGGTGCGCTACTACGGCGGCGTCAAGCTCGGCGCCGGAGGCCTGGTGCGCGCCTACACCGACGCCGTGGCCCAGGCCCTGCTGCAGGCGCCCAAGGTGGCACTGCAGAAGATGCGGACACTGGCCTGCAGCGTGCCCTACGCGCTCGAAGGCACGGTGCGGCGTGAACTGGAGCAAGCGGGCGCGGCCCTGGGCGAGGTGCAGCACGGCAGCGTGGTAACCCTGCATTTCAGCCTGCCCGAGCCGGCTAGCGCGCCCCTGGTGGCGCGCCTCAATGAGCTGGGTCAGGGTCGCCTGGCCTGGGTCACCGACTGAATCCCCAGACGGGGCCAGGTGAAGGCTGCGCCGGCATGGGCGCACTGTGCTCAAATCCGCCGCCATGACACCCGCTTTCGTTCTGACCGGGCGCGCCCTGCTGGCGGTCTTGCCCCTGGCCTTGACGGCCTGCGCCAATCCCCCGGCCATGCCGCCGCTGCCCAGCAGCGCCCCCGAGCGCTGGAGCGCGCCCCTGCCGCACGGCGGCCAGCCCCAGGCCCTGGCTGACTGGTGGCGCCAGTGGAAAGACCCCGAGCTGCCCCGCCTGATCGAGCAGGCCCAGGCCCTGAGCCCCGGCCTGGCCAGCGCCCAGGCACGACTGGTCGAGGCACGCACCCAACGGGTCGAAGCGGCGGCCAAGCTGCAACCCCTGCTCAGCGGCAATGCCAGCCTCAGCCGGGGCTATTCCACCGCACTGGGCAGCGTGGCCACCATCGCCTCGGCCGGCCCGCAACTGAGCTGGGAAGCCGATCTGTTCGGCATGAACCGGGCGGCGCTGGCCGCCAGCGACGCCCGGCTGCAAGGCGCCCGGGCGCAATGGCACGAAGCCCGTGTGAGCGTGGCCGCCGAAGTGGCCAGCCAGTACGCCCAATGGCGCCAATGCCTGCACCAGGCCCGTCTGGCGGGTGCCGACGCACGCTCGCGCGAAGCCAGCGCCCGCTGGGTGGAGCAGGCGCGCCGGGCGGGCCTGCAGTCGCCCGCCACCCAGGCGCTGGCCGAGGCCAGTGCGGCCGAAGGCCGGCAACGCTGGCAGCAGCAGCAGACCCTGTGCGAGGTACAGGTGCGGGCCCTGGTGGCCCTGACCGGCCAGGCGCCCAGCCATTTCGACAGCCTGCAGGGCAGCGAGCCACCGACCCCGCCCGACACGCTGTTCAGCCTGGACAGCCTGCCGGCCCGGGTGCTGGAGCAGCGACCTGACGTGGTCCAGGCCACGCGCCAACTGGCCGCCCAGTGGGCCGAGGTGCAGCAGGCCGACGCCGCCGGCTACCCGCAGCTGAGCCTGCAAGGCTCGGTGAGCGCGCTGCGTCTGGATGCCCGGGGCAGCACCCAGCACCTGTCGACCTGGTCGCTGGGGCCGCTGAGCCTGAGTTTTCCGATCACCGACGGCGGCCGCCTGAAGGCCGAGCGTCAAGCCGCCCAGGCCCGCTACACCGAGGCCGTGGCGCTGTACCAGGCGCGGGTGCGCCAGGCCGTGCGCGAAGTGGAGGAAGCCTTGCTGAACCTGGCTTCGGCCCGACAGCGGCAGCACGATGCGCTGCTGGCCAGCGAGGGCTACGAGCGTGTGCTGCAAGACACCCAGACCCGCCAGCGCGCCGGCCTGGCCAGCCTGGCCGAGGTGGAAGAAGCGCGGCGCAGCGCCCTGGCCGCCCAGACCAGCCTGAGCGCCCTGGCCCTGGAACGCCAGTTGGCCTGGATCAACCTCTACCGCGCCGCCGGCGGCGGCTGGGATGGCGACACCGCCGCACCGGCCACCACCGAAACAGCGACCGCAGCCCCGAGCCCGAATCGCCCGGGCCCATCCTTTTGAGACCCGACATGAACCGCCCACGAATCGCCGCCATCGCATTGGCCTGCCTGCCCTGCCTGCCCTGTCTGCCGGGGCTGTTCCCCCTGCTGGCCTGGGGTGCCGAACCCGTCACCGCCCGCCCCGCACTGACCGTCAGCACCACCCGGCCCAGCCAGACCACCCTGCCTCTGCACCTGAGCGCCAATGGCAACGTGGCCGCCTGGCAGGAGGCCCAGGTCAGCCTGGAAGCCCAGGGCCTGCGCCTGACCCAGGTGCTGGTCAACGTGGGGGACACCGTGCGCGCCGGTCAGGTGCTGGCCCGACTGGCCGACGAAACGGTACAGGCCGACCTGGCCCAGGCCCGCGCCGCCTTGCTGGAGGCCGAGGCCAATGCGGATGAAGCCGTGGCCAACGCCAGCCGCACCCGGCAGGTGCAGGCCGGCGGCGCCCTCAGCGAGCAGCAGATCAGCCAGGCCCTGAGCGCCGAACGAGCCGCCCAGGCCCGTGTGCAGGCCGCGCGCGCCAGCGTGCAGAGCCAGGAGCTGCGGCTGCGCCAGACCCAGGTGCTGGCACCGGACGGCGGCGTGATCTCGGCGCGCAGCGCCACTGTGGGCGCCGTGCCGGCCAGCGGCACCGAGCTGTTCCGCCTGATCCGCCAGAACCGGCTGGAGTGGCGGGCCGAGGTGACCGCCGCCGAGCTGCCGCGCCTGCGCCGGGGCACCCGCGTGCGCCTGGCCCTGCCCAGCGGGGCCCAGGTGGTGGGCGAGGTGCGCCAACTGGCGCCCACCATCGACCCGCAGACGCGCAATGCCCTGGTCTATGTGGACCTGAAACCCCACCCCGAGCTGCGCCCGGGCCTGTTTGCCCGGGGTGAATTCGAACTGGGCCAGAGCCCGGCCCTGACCCTGCCGCAGCAGGCCCTGGTGGTGCGCGATGGCTTCAGCTATGTGTTCGAGCTGGATGGGCAGCAGACCGTGCAGCAACGCAAGGTCGAGACTGGCCGTCGCCAAGGCGAGCAGGTGGAAGTGCTGCGCGGCCTGGCCCCCGGGGCCACGGTGGTGCTGCAAGGCGCAGGCTTCCTGAACCAGGGTGACCGGGTGCGGGTGAGCAACCCGCCGGCCCCGGGCGCGCCGACGGCCCCCCAGCGCTGAGGAGCCCGGCATGAATGTCTCCGCCTGGTCCATCCGCAACCCGATTCCCGCCGTCATGCTGTTTGTGCTGCTCACCTTCGGTGGCTTGGTGGCCTTCCATGGCATGAAGGTGCAGAACTTTCCCGACATCGACCTGCCCACGGTGACGGTGTCGGTGTCGCTGCCCGGGGCGGCCCCCGCCCAACTGGAAAACGATGTCGCACGCAAGATCGAGAACAGCCTGGCCACGCTGCAGGGTCTCAAGCACCTCTACACCAAGGTGCAGGACGGCGGGGTCACGCTGACGGCCGAGTTCCGCCTCGAAAAGCCGGTGCAGGAGGCCGTGGACGACGTGCGTTCGGCGGTCTCGCGCGTGCGCGCCGATCTGCCCGCCGACGTGCGCGACCCCATCGTCACCAAGATGGACCTGGCGGCCCAGCCGATCCTGGCCTACAGCGTGCGCAGCACCGCCCTGGACGACGAAGCGCTGTCCTGGTTCGTGGACAACACCGTGGCGCGCCGCCTGCTGACGGTGCGTGGCGTGGGCGCGGTGAACCGCGTCGGCGGGGCCGAACGCCAGATCCAGGTCGCGCTGGACCCCTTGAAGCTGCAGGCCCTGGGCGTGACGGCGGCCGAAGTGTCACGCCAACTGCGTCAGGTGCAGGTGGAAAGCGCCGGTGGGCGCACCGACCTGGGCGGCGGCGAGCAGCCCGTGCGCACCCTGGCCACCGTGCAGGACGCCGCCGGCGTGGCCGCGCTGGCCCTGCCGCTGGCCGACGGCCGCCAACTGCGCCTGAGCCAGTTGGCGCGGGTCAGCGACACCGTGGCCGAGCCCCGGGCCGCCGCCTTGCTCAACGGCCAGCCCGTGGTGGGCTTCGAGGTGGCGCGCAGCCGCGGCGCCAGCGAGGTCGAGGTGGGCGCGGCGGTGCGCCAGGCCCTGGCGGCATTGCGTGCCGAGCGGCCCGATGTGGAGATCACCGAGGCATTCGACTTCGTGGCCCCGGTGCAGGACGAATACGACGGCTCGATGCACCTGCTGTACGAAGGTGCCCTGCTGGCGGTGGTGGTGGTGTGGCTGTTCCTGCGTGATGTGCGAGCCACGCTGGTGTCGGCGGTGGCGTTGCCGCTGTCGGTGATCCCGGCCTTCATCGGCATGGCCTGGCTGGGCTTTTCGATCAATGTGATCACCTTGCTGGCGCTGTCGCTGGTGGTGGGCATCCTGGTGGACGACGCCATCGTCGAGGTGGAGAACATCGTGCGCCACCTGCGCATGGGCAAGACGCCCTACCAGGCCGCGATGGAGGCCGCCGACGAGATCGGTCTGGCCGTGGTGGCCACCACCTTCACCCTGGTGGCGGTGTTCCTGCCCACCGCTTTCATGAGCGGTATCGCCGGGCGTTTTTTCAAGCAGTTCGGCTGGACGGCCGCGCTGGCCGTGCTGGCCTCGCTGCTGGTGGCGCGGGTGCTGACGCCGATGATGTCGGCCTACCTGCTGCGACCACAACCCGCCGCCGAGCAAGACCCGCGCTGGATGCGCCTGTACCTGCGCTGGGCCGGCTGGTGCCTGCGGCACCGCTGGACCACGTTGGGCCTCACGCTGGCGTTCTTTGTCGGCTCGCTGCTGCTGATCCCGCTGCTGCCCACCGGCTTCATCCCGCCCGATGACAACTCGCAGACCCAGGTCTACCTGGAGCTTCCTCCGGGCAGCACGCTGGCCCAGACCCGGGCCGCCGCCGAAGAGGCGCGCCAGCGGGTGATGGCCGTGTCGGAGGTGAAAAGTGTCTACACCACGATCGGCGGCGGCAGCGCCGGTGGCGACCCCTTTGCGCCACAGGGAGCCTCGGAGGTGCGCCGCGCCACGCTGACGCTGCAACTGGCCCCGCGCGGCCAGCGCCCCCCGAAGCCGGCGCTGGAAAACCGTCTGCGCACGGCCCTGGAGCCTCTGGCCGGCGTGCGCAGCAAGGTGGGCCTGGGTGGCTCGGGTGAGAAATACATCCTGGTGCTGACCGGTGACGACCCCGCCGCCCTGCAACAGGCGGCCCTGGCGGTCGAAAAAGACCTGCGCACCATCCCCGGCCTGGGCAGCGTGGCCTCCAGTGCCAGCCTGGTGCGACCCGAGATCGCAGTGCGGCCCGACTTTGCCCGCGCCGCCGACCTGGGCGTGACCAGCTCCGCCATCGCCGACACCCTGCGCATCGCCACCGTGGGCGACTACGAGCTGGGTCTGGCCAAGCTCAACCTGGCCCAGCGCCAGGTGCCGATCGTGGTGCAGCTCGACCCTGCCGCCCGCCAGGATCTGGCCCTGCTGGGCCGGCTGAGCGTGCCCGGCGCGCGCGGCCCGGTGCTGCTGGACCAGGTGGCCACGCTGAGCGCCTCAGGCGGGCCGGCGGTGATCGACCGCTATGACCGCTCACGCAACGTGAACTTCGAGATCGAGCTCTCGGGCCTGCCGCTGGGCGATGTGGCCAAGGCGGTGCAGGCCCTGCCCGCCGTGCGCCAACTGCCGCCCGGGGTGCGCGTGGTGGAGGTCGGTGACGCCGAGGTGATGGGTGAGCTGTTCGCCAGTTTCGGCCTGGCCATGCTGACCGGGGTGTTGTGCATCTACATCGTGCTGGTGTTGCTGTTCAAGCACCTGCTGCACCCCGTCACCATCCTGGCGGCGCTGCCGCTGTCGCTGGGCGGGGCTTTTGTGGGGCTGCTGATGGCCCAGAAGAGCTTCTCGATGCCGTCGCTGATCGGGCTGATCATGCTGATGGGCATTGCCACCAAGAACTCGATCCTGCTGGTCGAGTACGCCATCCTGGCGCGCCGCGAACACGGCATGAGCCGGACCGAGGCCTTGTTGGACGCCTGCCACAAGCGCGCCCGGCCCATCATCATGACCACGCTGGCCATGGGCGCGGGCATGCTGCCGATCGCTTTGGGCCTGGGGGCGGCCGATGCGTCCTTCCGCTCGCCGATGGCGGTGGCCGTGATCGGCGGGCTGATCACCTCCACTTTGCTGAGCCTGCTGGTGATCCCAGCCGTTTTCACCGCCATGGACGATCTGGCCCAAGGCCGGCCCTGGCGCCGCCGCCCGATCAACCAGGCCCCTGCCATCGCTCAAAAAGAAACCCAAACACCCTGATCGCAGATGCGTCATAAGTTACTAATACATACATAATTGACGACGCCATGAAGCTCGTCAAGCTCGACCTCGAAACCATCCCGTTGGGGCACCCGCTGCCCTTCATCCTGCGCAGCGCCACCGGCGTTCTACTGGCGCAGAAGGGCTATGTGGTGCAGTCCAAGGAGGAACTGCAGCAGATGGCCCTGCGCGGCATGAGCCTGTGCGTGGACACGGACGAATCGGGCGAAAGCCACCGGGCCTATGTGAACAAGCTTCACTCGATGGTCCGTGAAGGCAAGACCTTGGGTGCCATCGCGTCAACCCAGTTCGTGACCGACGGGAAAGGGCCGGACAGCACCGCCCCCACCATCACCGACCCGACAGCCCGCCCGAACTGGCACGACATCCAGACCCGGGCCAGCAATGTGCTTCGCCAGCCCGAGAGCACCAGCTTCATGACGCGGCTGTTCCAGTTGCATGCCGACCTGGCCTTGCTGAGCCAGCGTCAGACCGACGCCACGCTGTTTGCCCTGATGCACCTGTCGGCCGGCGAGACCCGCCTCTACAGTGCCACTCACGCCATGCTGGTGTCGGTGGTGTGCATGCTGGCGGCCCGCACGGTGCTGCAATGGCCAGAAGATCGGGTCAATAGCCTGGGGCTGGCCGCGCTGACCATGAACATCAGCATGACCGAACTGCAGGACCAGTTGGCCCAGCAAAGCCTGCCTTTGAGTTCGGCTCAGATCGAGGCCATCGACGGTCACTCGCAGAAATCGGTGGACATCCTCAAGGGCCTCGGGATCCAGGACCCGGATTGGCTCGAGGCCGTGCGCCACCACCATGACCGCAGCCCGGGCCCGTTGGCAGGACGCAGCCAGGCGCAGCAGATGGCTCGGCTGATCCAGCGTGCCGACATCTTCGGCGCCCGCATGGCCCCACGCGCCACCCGCTTTCCGCTGCCCAGCACAGCCGCCATGCAGGGCAGCTACTTCGATGAAGAAAAGAAGGTGGACGAGGCCGGTGCTGCCCTGGTCAAGGCGGTGGGCATGTATGCCCCAGGCTCTTACGTGAAGCTGGCCTCGGGCGAGGTGGCCGTGGTGACGCGGCGTGGTGCCACGCCCAGCACCCCGCGTGTCAGCGTGGTGATCAGCCGGCAGGGCATGGCGATGGCCGAGCCGCCGCCGCGCGACACGGCCCGGCCCGACTTCAAGATCGCCGCGGGGCTGCCCACGCGCGAGGTGAAGGTGAAGCTGCCACTGGAGCGGCTGCTGACCCTGGTCTGAGGCCGCAAAGACAAAACGGCCCCGAAGGGCCGTTTTTCAAGGGGACTGGTGCTCAGGCCGGCTGGGCAGAACCACCTGCCGGGCTCGCCAGGGAGGCCGTGACTTCCTTGCGGTAGCGGTTGAGCTCCTGCACGGTCTTGAAGCTGCGGTCCATCAGCAGACTCATGTTGTGCAGGATGCGTTCGACCACCTTGGTCTCCCAGACGGCATCGAAGTTGATCTGGCTGTCGAGCCAGGTCTCCAGCCATTCGGGATTGGGCAGGCGGCTCTGGATGGTGTCGCGCGGAAACAACTGCTTGTTCACGTGCAGGTTGGTCGGGTGCAGGGCCTGCGCGGTACGGCGGGCGCTGGCCATCAGCACCCCCACCTTGGCGAAGGCCGCCTTGGCTTCATTGCCGAAATTGTTGATGGCGCGCTTCATGTAGCGCAGGTAGGCCCCGCCGTGACGGGCTTCGTCCTGGCTCAGGGTGGTGTAGATCTGCTTGATGACCGGTTCGGTGTGCCATTCGGCGGCACGGCGATACCAATGGTTGAGACGGATCTCGCCGCAGAAGTGCAGCATCAGGGTTTCCAGGGCCGGCGCAGGATCGAATTCGAAGCGGATCTCGTGCAACTCTTGCTCGGTGGGCACCAGGTCGGGCCGGAAGCGGCGCAGGTACTCCATCAGGACCAGCGAGTGCTTCTGCTCTTCAAAGAACCAGATCGACATGAAGGCCGAAAAGTCGCTGTCACCCCGGTTGTCACGCAGGAACATCTCGGTGGCCGGCAGCGCCGCCCACTCGGTGATGGCATTCATCTTGATGGTCTGGGCCTGCTCGTCCGACAGCTTGGAGGCGTCGAATTGGTCCCAGGGGATGTCCTTGTCCATGTCCCAGCGGACGGACTCCAGTTGCTTGAAAAGTTCGGGGTAAAGCATGCTGTCTTTCTTGAATCACCGTGATTTTAAGGGCGAGGCCTCAAAAACCTTTACAAATCATCGAGATGATCAAGGACATGGTCGGCCTTTTCGGTTATGGCGAGGCGCTCGGCAGGCTGCAGGCGACCCAGACTGCGCACCATCAGGGCCATGCGCGGATGGGCCTTGAGCGTCTCTTCATGGCGCAGCAGAAAACGCCAGTACAGCACGGTGACCGGGCAGGCGCGCTCACCGGTGCGCTGCGCCGGGTCGTAGTGGCAGCCGCCGCAGTAGTTGCTCATGCGCTGGATGTACTGGCCGCTGGCGATGTAGGGCTTGCTGGTGAAGCGCCCGCCACAGGCGCCCAGGGCCATGCCCAGGGTGTTGGGCAACTCCACCCACTCGACTGCATCGACGTACATGGCCAGGTACCAGTCGCCGACCTGACGCGGCTCGATCTCGGCCAGCAGCGCGAACTGGCCCGTGACCATCAGGCGCTGGATGTGGTGGGCATAGCCATGGGCCAGGGTCTGCTGCACCACCTCGCGCATGCAGGCCATGCGGGTCTCGCCCGTCCAGTACCAGGCCGGCAGGCCGCGCTGGTGCGCCCAGTGGTTGGCGCCGGCCATCTGCGGCATGTCGAGCCAGTAGACGCCTCGGATGAACTCGCGCCAACCCAGCACCTGGCGCACAAAGCCTTCGACACTGGCCAGCGGCAGGTGCTGCGCCCGCCAAGCGGCCTCGGCAGCGGCCAGCACCTCACGCGGGTCCAGCAGGTGCAGGTTGAGGGCCACCGACAGCAGCGAGTGCCAGCCCCAGGTCGCGCCCGTCCACATGGCGTCCTGATGCGGACCGAAATGCGCCAGCCGGACCGAGACAAAGCGCTCCAGGGCCTCGAGCGCCTGCTCTCGCGTCACCGGCCAGCCAAAATGCGTCAAGTCACCCGGATGGTCTGGAAAGTGCTTTTCAACCAGCGCCAGCACCTGAGCGGTGATGCGATCAGGCTCGAAGAACTCGGGTTCGGGGATGGCGCCCGGACCAGCGGCCGGATAACCCCGCCGGTTCTCGACATCGAAATTCCACTGACCGCCCACCGGGTCGCGACCGTTCATGAGCACCCCGTGGCGGCGGCGCATGTCGCGGTAGAAGAACTCCAGACGCAGTTCCTTCTTGCCCAAGGCCCAGCGAGCGAAATCGGCACGCGAGCACATGAAATGCGGATCGGGCAGCACCTCCAGCGCCAACCCGGCCGCATGGGCAACCCGGCGCACGTCTTCGAGGACGCGCCACTCGCCGGGCTCGCACAAGCGCAGTTGTTCGGGCTGCAGGGCCTGCAAGGCCCTCAGGGCACGGCCATCGAGGTCCGGTGTCTCGGGCTGCTCGTCCAGGCGCACATAGGTGTAGGCCCAGCCTCGTCGGTGCACCTCGTTGCAGAAGTGACGCATCGCTGACAAGAACAGCGCGATGCGCGCCTTGTGACTCCAGACCACCGAGGCCTCGCCGGGCGCCTCGACCATCAGCACATGGTCTGAGGCCGGGTCGAAATCACGCAGGGCCGGGTGGCCGAACCAGAGCTGGTCGCCCAGCACCCAGACCACCCGGCGCGGGTGGGTCCAGGCGGGGCCGGAACGGTCATGGGTCTGAGTCATCTGGGACAAAAGCGGAGAGAAACAGAACGATCAGCCAGGCCCATGAAAAACCCGACTGAGAAAATGGTGTAATAAATACTGTTTAGTATCGATCAAATACACTTCAGTACAAATCCAAAACCCCTCGGGTTCGGTCAAGGACCATTGTGTCCCCACCAGCACCGATTCCGATCCAGGAGGCCCCATGAAAAAACTGCTTTCCAAGCTGCTGCCAGGGCTGGTCCTGAGCCTGGCCCCGGGCCTGATGACGCCGGTGACCCAGGCGATCGCCGCCACAGCGCCTCCTGCGACCACCGCGGCAGCCTGCCCGGCCACCTTGCAGCACACCTTTCCTCGGCTGCAGGACGAAAAGCCGCAGTCGCTGTGCCAGTACGCAGGCAAAGTGGTGCTGGTGGTGAACACCGCGAGCTACTGCGGCTTCACCGGGCAATACAAGGGGCTGGAGGCGCTGTACGCCCGTTACAAGGACCAGGGGCTGGTGGTGCTGGGTTTCCCGTCGAACGACTTCGCCCAGGAAAGCGGTGACAACAAGCAGATCGCCGAGTTCTGCGAAAACACCTTCGGGGTGAAGTTCCCCATGTTTGCCAAGAGCAGCGTGACCGGCGCCGAGGCCTCGCCCTTCTTCAAGCAACTGGCGGAGCTCTCAGGCCAGAAGCCACGCTGGAACTTCTACAAATACCTGCTGTCGCGCGATGGCCGGGTGGTCGCCAGCTATTCCAGCATGAGCGGCCCCGATGACAAGGCCTTGATCAAGGCTTTGCAGACCGAGCTTCAGGCACGCTGAACCCAGGAGAAAAACATGTCTTGTCTTTACGGGAATTTACGTTTGCAACCCTGGAACTTTTTTGAAAAGGCCTCACTCTACTGGGCACTGGGAACGCTTGGTTCACAGTTTCTTTTGTTGTTGCGAAGCCTTCCGACCCTGTCTGGGCCGGTCGAAATCCTGGAACGCTTCTCCTCCTCCCTCCCTCCCTCCTTCGTTCCGGGGCGCTTCGCAACACTTTTCTTTTCTGCGCCCCTTCGCGCCTTGGCCTGCCAGCCCGGAGGCCAGCCATGAAGGTCGCCATCATCGGCTCCGGCATCTCCGGACTGGCCGCCGCCCACAGCCTGCGCCAGCAGGCCAACGTCACCCTGTTCGAGGCAGGTGACTACTTCGGGGGGCACACCCACACCGTCGACATCACCCTGCCCACCGCGCGTGGCCCGGTCACCCACGGGGTGGACACCGGTTTCCTGGTCTTCAACGAACGCACCTACCCCCAATTGATCCGGCTGCTGGCCGAACTCGGCGTGGCGACTTCGCCGTCCGACATGTCGTTCTCGGTCCAGGTGCCTGAGGCACTGGGTGGAAAGAGCCTCGAATGGAGCGGGTCCAGCCTGGCAACGGTGTTCGCCCAGCGCAGCAACCTGTTGCGCCCGCGCTTTCTGGGCATGCTGACCGACCTGCTGCGCTTCAATGCGCTGTGCACCCGGATCGCCCAGGCCAACGAGGAAGGCGCCTTGATGCAACCGCTGGCAGAGTTCCTGCGCGAGCACCGCTTCGGCGACGCCTTCCGTGACTGGTACTTCCTGCCCATGCTGGGCTGCATCTGGAGCTGTCCGACCGACCAGATGCTCCAGTTTCCGGTGGCCACCATGATCCGGTTCTGCCACAACCATGGGCTGATCCAGGTCAGCCAGCGGCCGCAGTGGCACACCGTGACCGGTGGGGCCCGGCACTATGTGGAGAAGATCCTGGCCGGCCTGGACGACAAGCGCCTGAACACCCCGGTGCGCCGGATCGAACGCGATGCCGCCGGGGTGCGCGTGATCAGCGACCAGGGTGCCGAACGCTTCGACCGCCTGGTGCTGGCCACCCACCCGGACCAGGCCCTGCGCCTGCTGGCTGATGCCACCGTCCAAGAGCGTGAGGTGCTGGGCGCCATCCGCTACCAGGCCAACCGGGCCGTGCTGCACACCGATGCCAGTGTGCTGCCCAAACGGCGCCAGGCGTGGGCCGCCTGGAACTACGAGCGCGCGGCTGACAACGCGCAGGAATCCACCCGGGTCTGTCTGCACTACCTGATCAACCGGCTGCAGCCGCTGCCATTCGAACAACCGGTGCTGGTGTCGCTCAACCCGGTGAAAGCCATCGACCCGGCCCGGGTGCTGGGCGAGTACGACTACGAACACCCGGTGTTCGATGTCGAGGCCATCGCTGCGCAACATCAGGTGCCCAGCCTGCAAGGGCGCCAGCACACCTGGTTCTGTGGCGCCTGGACAGGCTACGGCTTCCATGAGGATGGCCTGAAATCGGGCCTGCAGGCTGCGGCCATGTTGCAGTCGACCCTGAGCAGCCCTCAGGCCCGTGCGGCCTGACGCCCAGCCCATGCCGCAGTCCACCCTCCCCGAGCTGTCGAGCGCCCCTTTGCTGGGCTTCGGGCAGGTGCGTCACACCCGCTTGCGACCACAGCGCCATGCGTTCGCCTACCCCACCTTCTTCGTGCTGCTGCCGATGCGCGAGCTGGCGGGTTACCAGGGCCCGCTGGCCATCAACCGTCGGGGGGCCTTGAGCTTTCACGACAGCGATCACGGCGACGGCCGGCCGGCCAGCCAGGGGGGCGCCCTGGCCTGGCTGGAGCAGCTCCTGACGTCCGAGGGCATCCAAGATGCCACCGGCCCCGTCTGGCTGCATTGCTACCCACGGGTGCTGGGCTACACCTTCAAGCCCGTGAGCTTCTGGTATTGCCATCGCCCGGATGGGCGCCTGCGGGCCATCGTGGTCGAGGTGAACAACACCTTCGGCGAGCGCCATTGCTACCTGCTCGACGAGCCCGCCGACGGTCGTTTCTGGGGTGCCGAGCTGAGCGCACGCAAGGTCTTTCACGTCTCGCCGTTCTGTTCGGTGCAAGGCGGCTACCGCTTCCGCTTCCTGCGCACGCAGCGCGACGGTCTGGAACGCACCGTGGTGCGCATCGACCATGACGACGTCCAGGGCCCGCTGCTGCAGACCAGCGTCAGCGGCACGCTGGAGCCGATCACCCCGGCCAGCGTGCACCGTGCCCTGTGGGGCCATCCCTTGATGACGCTGGCGCTGATCGCCCGCATCCACCTGCAGGCGCTCAGGCTGTGGCTCAAGCGCGTGCCCTTCCATCGCAAACCCGAAGCGCCTGCCGCCTTCGTCAGCCGCTGAACAGCCCACCCCGAACGCCATGAACAGCACCACCGCCTCCACCCCGTTCTCCCTGCCCCAAGGTACGCCCGCGGCCGCGCGCACGGCGCTGCGGCTCTTGCAGCGGCTGCAGCACGGCTCGCTGACCGTGCAATTGCCCGACGGGGCTCTGCACCACTTCGGCGACGGTCACGGACCGGCTGCCGCCATGACCCTGCGCAACTGGGAGGTATGCCGGGCCGCGCTGAAATCGGGCGACATCGGCTTTGCCGAGAGCTACATCGCCGGCGACTGGACCACGCCCAATCTGACCGAGTTGCTCAAGGTGTTCCTGGCCAATCGCCAGCACGTGGAAGACGTGATCTACGGCAGCTGGGCCGGGCGGCTGCTCTACCGCATCCGCCACCTGCTCAACCGCAACACGCGGCACAACAGCCAGAAGAACATCCACGCCCACTACGACCTGGGCAATGCCTTCTATGAGCTGTGGCTGGACGACACCATGAACTACTCCTCGGCCTGGTTCGAAGAAGGAGCGCAGCAGGACATGCGCAGCGCCCAGCAGGCCAAGGTCCGGCGCGCACTGCGCATGGCCCGGGTGCAGCCCGGCGACCGCGTGCTGGAAATCGGCTGCGGCTGGGGCGCACTGGCCGAGATGAGCACCACCGAGTTCCGGGCCCGCCTGACCGGCGTGACCCTGTCCACCGAGCAACTGGACTTCGCCCGCCGCCGCATGCAGGCCCTGGGTGTGCAAGAGCGCGCCGACCTGCGCCTGCAGGACTACCGCGACATCCACGATGGCCCCTATGACGCAGTTTGCTCGATCGAGATGGTCGAGGCCGTGGGGCGTGAGTATTGGCCGACTTACTTCTCGGCCATCGAACGGCTGCTCAAGCCCGGTGGCCGGGCCTGCATCCAGAGCATCGTGATCGATGATGCGCTGTTCGATCGTTACATCAGCTCGACCGACTTCATCCAGCAGTACATCTTCCCGGGCGGCTGCCTGCCCTGTCCGCGCGAGTTCCGCCAAGCCGCCGAGGCGGCGGGTCTGCAGGTGGAGGACAGCTTCGCCTTCGGTCAGGATTACGCCGAAACCCTGCGCCGCTGGCGCGAGCGCTTTCTGGCGCAGCGCAGCCAGATCCAACAACTGGGTTTCGACGAGCGCTTCATGCACATCTGGGAGTTCTATCTGGCCTATTGCGAGGCCGGCTTCTCGATGGGCAGCATCGACCTGGTGCAGTACACCCTGGTGAAGCCCGCATGAAACGCCGCCAACACCTGGCCTGGTGGGTGGCGCTCTCGGCTGGCGCCGCCGGGGCCGCTCCCAGCCCCCTGCCCGGTACGGTTCCGGCCGGCGAGGCCACCATGCGCTTTCTGGGCTGGTCGGTCTACCAGGCCCGCCTGTGGGTGAGCCCGGGGTTTCGGGCTGAGCAGTACGCCAGCCTGCCCCTGGCGTTGGAGCTGCTGTACCTGCGCGACTTCAGCGCCGAAGCCATCGCCAAGCGCTCGCTCAGCGAGATGCGTCGCATCGAGGCCATCAGTGACGAGCAAGGTGCCCGCTGGCAGGCCCAGTTGCAGGCCTTGCTGCCCGACGTGAAGAACGGCGACCGGCTGCTGGGGCTCCACCAGCCCGATACCGGCGCGCGCTTTCTGTACAACGACCGCCCCTTGGGTGCCTTGGAAGACGCCCGCTTCTCGCGGTTGTTCTTCGGCATCTGGCTTTCCGCATCCACCTCGGAGCCCGCCTTGCGGCAGGCCCTGCTGGCCCCCGTGATCGCCAGCCGCTGAGGGGATCTGCCCGATGGCCCAGCCTGCACCACTCTGGACGCCTGCCGCCGCACCGCAGGCCTTGCGCCCGTCCCAAGGCCTGGCCTATGGCCTGATGGGCCTGCCACTGGCTTTTGTGGCCTTGCCTCTGTACGTGGTGCTGCCGCACCACTACGCCAGCACGCTGGGGGCCCCCTTGGCCGGACTGGGGGGCGTGCTGCTGGGGGCGCGACTGCTCGATGCACTGGTCGACCCTGGGCTGGGCCGGCTGGCCGATCGCCTGCTGCACCGGGGCCCGCAGGCCGTGTGGCGAGTCTGTGCCGTGGCCGGTGTCCTGCTTGCGCTGGCCCTGTGGGCCGTTTTCATGCCCGCGGTGCACAGCCCGGACGCCTTGCTGATGTGGGCGGCGGCTGGTCTGGCGCTGGCCTACCCGGCCTACAGCCTGTTGAGCATCGCGCATCAGGCCTGGGGCGCCCGGCTGGGCGGCGACGAGGCCCAGCGCGGCCGGGTGGTGGCCTGGCGCGAAGGCGCTGGGTTGCTGGGGGTGGTGCTGGCCTCGATACTGCCCACCCTGCTGGGGGTGCCGGCCATGCTGGCCGCCTTCAGCGGGCTGCTGATGCTGGGCTGGCTGGCCTGGCACCGAGCACCGGTGCCTCCCCCCCTGCCTGCGGCCAGCGAATCCGCCAGCCCGTCCGGGTTGTGGCAGCCGTGGCGGCAGGCGGCCTTTCGCCGATTGATCAGCGTGTTTGTTCTCAACGGCATCGCCAGTGCGGTGCCGGCCACGCTGCTGCTGTTCTTTGTGCAGGACCGTCTGCAGGCCGCCCCCGGTCAGGAGCCGGTGTTGCTGGGCCTGTATTTTCTGAGCGCCGCCGCCGCCATGCCGCTGTGGCTGCGTGCCGTGGCGCGCTGGGGGCTGGCGCCATGCTGGCTGGCCGGCATGCTGCTGGCGGTGGCGGTGTTTGCCTGGGCCGCCACGCTGGGCGCCGGTCAGGTGGATGCGTTCCGCTGGATCTGCGCGCTGTCCGGTCTCACGCTCGGGGCCGATCTGGTGGTCCCAGGCGCCCTGCTGGCCGGCCTGCTGGCCCGGCCCGGTGCGGCCTCGGCCGGTGCCAGCTTCGGCTGGTGGAACTTTGCCAGCAAGCTGAACCTCGCCCTGGCGGCCGGCCTGGCGCTGCCCCTGCTCGCCGCGCTGGGCTACACCCCAGGCAGTACCGATGCGGCCGGCCTGCAGGCCCTGAGCCTGGGCTACGCGGCACTGCCCTGCGCACTCAAGCTGGGCGCAGCGGCGGCCTTGTACGCACTGATCCTGCGCCCGACCAGGCCAGACACCACGAGACCGGTCTCTGTTTCACCCACCTCCCCCATCGACACACCATGAACCGACAACACTTTCTGCGTTACGCCCTGGGCGCCGCCACCTTGGCGCTGGCAGGCTGTGCCGGCCCCCAGGTGAGCGACTACGCCGCCGAGAAACCCACCCTGGACTTGCGCGAGTTCTTCAAGGGCCGGGTGGATGCCCAAGGCTTGTTCCAGGACCGCAGCGGCCGCATCGTCAAGCGCTTCACCGTGGTGATGGACTGCCGCTGGGAGGGCGAGCAAGGCGTGCTGGACGAGCACTTCAGCTACTCGGACGGCACCACCCAGCGCCGTGTCTGGCACCTGACCCGGCTGCCCGACGGGCAATACCGGGGCCGGGCCGACGATGTGGTGGGCGAGGCCCAGGGTCAGGTGGCCGGCAACGCACTGCGCTGGAACTACACCCTGGCGCTGCCGGTGGATGGCAGCATCTACCACGTGCAGTTTGACGACTGGATGATCCTGATGACCCCACAGACCATGCTGAACCGGGCCACCATGAGCAAATTCGGCGTGCGCCTGGGCGAGGTGCTGCTGTCCTTCCAGAAGGCACAGCCATGAGCCGCAACCCACGCATCACCGACTGGCAGGGGCGCCGGGTGTGGCTGGTGGGCGCCTCCAGCGGCATCGGGCTGGCCACAGCCAGCGCACTGCACCAGCGGGGCGCCAAGGTCATCGTGTCGGCACGCAATGCCAAGGCGCTGCAGGCCTTTGCTCGGCAACACCCCGGCAGCGAGGGCCTGGCGCTGGACGTGACGCTGCGCTATCAGGTGCAGGACGTGGCCGCCCAGGTGCTGGGCTCGGGGCCGCTGGACCTGATGCTGTACTGCGCAGGCTATTACCAGCCCATGCGAGCCACGCAGATGCTATTCGAAGGCATGCAGCAACACCTGCAGATCAACTACGTGGGGGCCCTGCATGTGCTCGATGCCGTGCTGCCCGGCATGATCGAAGCGGCCCGCGCCGGACGCCCCGGCCACCTGAGCCTGGTCAGCAGCGTGGCGGGCTACCGCGGCCTGCCCAACAGCCTGGCCTATGGGCCGACCAAGGCGGCCTTGATCCACCTGGCCGAGACCTTGTACCTGGACCTGCAGGACCTGGGCATGGGCGTGAGCGTGGTCGACCCCGGCTTTGTGGCCACCCCGCTGACGGCCCAGAACACCTTTGCCATGCCGGCCCTGATCAGCCCGGAGCAGGCAGCGCAGGCCATGCTGCAGGGCTGGAGCCAGGGTGACTTCGACATCCACTTTCCGAAGCGCTTCACACGGGTGATGAAGTTTCTGCAGTGCCTGCCCTATCCTGTCTATTTCCCGCTGGTGCGCCGCTTCACAGGACTCTGACCATGACCGAAACCTTGTTGTCCGCCTCCGGCGGGATCGAGGCTGCCGTGCAGCGCACGGTGCAGTTCTTCGAACGCCTGCAACCGGCCGATCTGGGTCAACTCGGACAGCACTACGGCGCTGATGCGGTGTTCAAAGACCCGTTCAACGAGGTGCAGGGGCTGCCCGCCATCGAGGGGATCTTCCAGCACATGTTCGATTCGCTGCATGAACCCCACTTCATCGTCACGCAGCGTGTGGTGCAAGGCGCGCAGTGCTTTCTGACCTGGGACTTCGTGTTTCGATTCCAGCGCTTCTCACCGGATCAATGGCAAACCGTGCGGGGCGCCAGCCACCTGGTGTACGACGGGCAGGGGCTGATCACGCTGCACCGCGACTACTGGGACGCGGCCGAGGAGCTGTACGAGAAGCTGCCCGTGGTGGGCCGCCTGATGCGCTGGCTGAAACAACGCGCCCGCGAGTGAACACCACGGCCCAGGCAAGAAAAAAACCGGCCTCAGCCGGTTTTTTCCATTGTGGGCCACACCCCACGCCCGGCAGCTTCAGGCCGGGCGGGTGTCGGCAAAGCTGGGCCGCTGCATCAGCTTGTCCATCAGACGGGCCAAGTTGGGGTACTCGGTGCGCCAGGGCACTTCAGGGAAGCGGAACTCGAGCCAGCCCAGGGCACAACCCACCGCGATATCGGACAGGCTGAGGTGGATGCCGCTGCAAAAAGGCTTGTCGCCCAGCCCCTGGCTCATGGCCTTGAGGCTTTCGGTGATCTTGCCCATCTGGCGGTCGATCCAGGCCTGGCACTGCTGTTCAGGCGGGCGATGCGCCCACACCTTTTCCATGCGGGCCAGCAGGCCGGCGTCCATCAGGCCATCGGCCAGCGCCTCCCAGGTCTTGACCTCGGCGCGCTCACGGCCCTGGGCCGGGATCAGCTTGCCCACGGGCGACAGGGTGTCGAGGTACTCGACGATGACGCGCGAATCGAAGACGGCCTCACCGCCCTCCATCACCAGACACGGCACCTTGCCCAGGGGGTTGGAAGTGCTGATCGTCGTGTCATCGGCCCAGACGTTCTCAATGACGAACTGGTAGTCGAGTTTTTTTTCGGCCATCACGATGCGCACTTTTCGCACATACGGGCTGGTGGTAGAACCGATCAATTTCATGTGTCTATGTCTCAGGGAATGGGACCAGGGATCCGTGCAGCGCATTCTATCGAGTCGCCCCTGTCCTGGCCCGGCAACCTACAATTCAGGTATGAGCTTCTCACCCATCTCCGCCCTTTCGCCGCTGGACGGTCGTTACGCCAGCAAACTCAGCCCCCTGCGCCCGCTCATGAGCGAGCTCGGATACATGCACCGACGTGTGCAGGTGGAGGTGGCGTGGTTCATCGCGCTGTCCGACGCCGGCTTCGACGAATTCAAGCCCCTGACACCGGGCGCCCGCACCTACCTGCTGGGCCTGGTGAAGAACTTCTCTGAAGCCGATGGCCTGGCCATCAAGGAAATCGAGAAGACCACCAACCACGACGTGAAGGCAGTGGAGTACTGGATCAAGTCGAAGTTCGAGGCCCGCCCCGAACTGCTGGCCGCCAGCGAGTTCGTGCACTTTGCCTGCACCAGCGAAGACATCAACAACACCAGCCACGCCCTGCAGATCAAGGCCGCACGCGACACCGTGGTCCTGCCGGCCCTCGACGGCATCATCACCAAGCTGCGCGAGATGGCCCAGGCCTATGCCGATGTGCCCCTGCTGAGCCGCACCCACGGCCAGACCGCCAGCCCCACCACGGTGGGCAAAGAAGTGGCCAACGTGCTGGTGCGCCTGGCCGCCGCCCGCGAGAAGATCGCGGCGGTGAAGCTGATGGGCAAGATGAACGGCGCCGTCGGCAACTACAACGCCCACCTCTCGGCCTGGCCCGACTTCGACTGGGAGGCCTTCAGCCAGAAGGTGATCGAGTCGCCCGAACCCCTGGGCCTGGGCCTGACCTTCCAGCCCTACAGCATCCAGATCGAGCCGCACGACTACATGGCCGAGTTCTTCGACGCCGTGGCGCGCGCCAACACCATCTTGGTCGACTGGTCGCGCGACGTCTGGGGCTATGTGAGCCTGGGCTACTTCAAGCAGCGCCTGAAGGCCGGCGAGATCGGCTCGTCGACCATGCCGCACAAGGTCAACCCGATCGACTTCGAGAACGCCGAGGGCAACCTGGGCCTGGCCAACGCCCTGCTGCGTCACCTGAGCGAGAAGCTGCCGGTGAGCCGCTGGCAGCGCGACCTGACCGACAGCACCGTGCTGCGCAACATCGGCGTGGCGCTGGGCTACGCGGCCCTGGCCTACAACTCGCTGATGGTGGGGCTGAACAAGCTCGAGCTCAACGAGGAAGCCCTGGCGGCCGACCTGGACGCCTCGTGGGAAGTGCTGGCCGAGCCCATCCAGACCGTGATGCGCCGCTTCGGTGTGCAGGGTGCCTACGAAAAGCTCAAGGAAGTGACCCGCGGCAAGACCGTGACGGCCGAGGCCCTGCACGGCCTGATTCGCTCGCTGGACATCCCGCAGGCCGAAAAAGACCGCCTGCTGGCCATGACCCCGGGGAGCTACGTGGGCAAGGCCGCCGAACTGGCACGCCGGGCCTGATGCCCCCCCAAGGCCTCAGGGCAGCGAGGCCTGGTAGGCCAGGGCTCGCTCCAGCGCCAGGGCCGCGTTGTCGACGGCCTGGCGCTCGCGCAGACGACGCTGGGCGTAGCGTTCGCTGACGCGTGAGCCTGTGCGGACCCGGTTCGATTCATCCTCGCGCGGGGCCTCGCCGGCCTGGTAAAGGGCCTGGGCCTGCTCCAGGCGCTGCCGGGCCAGTTCCACCGCGCGGGCCGCCTCGCTGCGGCGCTGCAGCTTCTGGTTGAGTTGCTGGTTGTAGCGATCGATCTCGAGCTGCTCACGCTGCCGTTTGGCCTGGGCCTGGGCCGCCATCTCAGGCGTCACCTTCTCGACCGCCACGGGCTGGGCCCGGCCTGAGGCGATGTCGTCTTCGCTGACCCGGTCGGTGAACACCGTGCGACCCTGGGCATCCCGCAGGCGCCAAACCTGGGCGGATTCGGCCTGCGCTGATCCGGCCACCACGAGGGCCAGGCTGGCGAGTGCCAACGCTCGCCAACGGGCGTGGCATCGGGGCAAAGCGGCGGCTGTGGTGAAATGCAAGGTTGGACCCATGGCGGGGACGCTCCATCCGGACGGACCGCGCCAACGGCGGGATGCCCGTCCGGCTGTCAGCATAGCGGCTTGACGGCCCGACAGCACGCCCCCGGCCTGGGTTGGCCCCCTTCTCCTTTCAGAACAAGAACGCCTCATGGCTCTCAAATCCACCATCTTCAAGGCCGCCCTGTCGATTGCCGACATCGACCACAACTACTACGC
>RXJO01000047.1 GCA_003987795.1 Curvibacter sp. | reverse complement strand
CCTGATCTCAGGCGTGATCCCGATCGGCATCGACGTGCTGACGGCCTATGTGCCCTATTTCAAGAGCGGGCAACTGGTGCCCCTGGCCGTGACCTCGGCCAACCGCTCGCCCCTGGTGCCCGAGGTGCCGAGCGTGGTCGAGTTCGGCTACCGGAAGCTGGTGCTGGACAATTTCTTCGGTCTGAGCGGACCGGCCAATCTGCCCGCCGAGGTGGTGACACGCCTCAACAGCGCCTGCAATGAGGTGCTGGTGATGCCGGAGGTGAAACGCAAGATGCTGGAGTTGGGCGTGACCGTGAGCCCCGGAAGCCCAGCGGCCTTTGCCGCCTATGTCAAAGACCAGGTCGGCGTGCTGGCGCCCGTCGTCAAGGCGGCCGGCGCGCGCCTTTGAGGTTTTCCAACAGAGACCCGAACGGCAGGCCTGCCGCTCAGCGCAGCACGCGCAGGTAGGCGTGGGCGGCCTCGCGCAGCTCACGGGCATGGCGCGGGTCGTGGCCGGCACGGGCGTCGGCGGATTCGAGCAGATTGTTGGCGATGCCGGCGCTACCGCGATCAGCACGACGGGCGGGGACCAGGGGATCCACCCGGGTGGCCAAGGTCAGGCTGCGGGCGATCAGGGCAAGAAACGGAGACATGAAAGAGGCGCCTTGTGAGCGCGTGATGAACAGGTCTCTAGAGTAAGGGTAAACCCGTATTTTCAACAGCCCCTACCCATGCAGCTTTGGCATGAGGCCTGAGCATGCACAGCATGGGTGCACAGCCGCGACAATGCATGCACCATGAAAGTACAGCTTTTGTCCGATCTGCACCTGGAGGTGCACCCCCACTTCACTCCCCTGCCCCACCCTGAGGCCGACGTGCTGGTGCTGGCGGGCGACATCGGCTCCTACCAAAGTGGCAGCCTGCTGAGCGACGACGACTTCGGACTGGCCCGCTTTGCGCCGCGCAGTGCCGGCGGCCCATGGCCGGTGCCAGTGATTTTCGTGCCGGGCAACCATGAATACGACCAACAGGATTTCGATCAGGCACACGCCCGCCTGCGCGAGACCTGCGAGCGACTGGGCCTGCACTGGCTGGAGCGCGAAAGCCTGGTTCTACAGGGGGTGCGTTTTGTGGGCACCACCTTGTGGAGCGACTTCGACGCGCTGGCGATGCAGGCCCAGGCCTCCGCGACACGGGCCCTGCAGATGCGCGACAAGGCCTTCCGGGCGGCCAATTTCTACCTGCGCAAGACCGGCAGCACACGGCGCGGAGAGCCTTGGCTGGCCGAAGGCGTGCGTGAGCAGGCCCTGCTGTGTCAGCAATGGTTGCGCGACACCTTGCACACCCCGCACGAGGGCCCGACGGTGGTGGTCACGCATTTCGCCCCCAGCCTGCTGAGTGCGGATCCGCGCTATGGCCTCACCCCGGGCACGGCCGGCTTCTGCAACGCCCTGGATGAACTGCTGCCCCATGCGAGGCTGTGGTTGCACGGCCACCTGCATGCGCCAAGCGACTACCTCAGCCAGGGCTGCCGGGTGGTGGCCAATCCGATGGGCTATGCGCGCAAGAATGAACAACTGCACTTCCAGCCCCAGCACTGCATCGAGGTGCCCTGGCCCACGGATTCCAGATCGAATTGATGTCGATCAATTTCCGCGAATGGCGGCCGGCTATGCTGAAAGCACCAACAAGGAGCACATCACATGAAGATTCTTCTGGCCGTTGACGGCAGCGCGTACACCAAGAAGATGCTGGCCTACCTGAGCACGCATGAAGCCCTGATCTCTGGCGGAGTCGAGTACACCGCGCTCACGGTGCAGGCCGCCCTGCCCCCGCGCGCCCGCGCGGCCCTGGGCAAGCCCATCGTCGATGAATACTACGCCGACGAAGCCGCCAAGGTGCTGAACCCGGTGAGCAAGTTCCTGGCCCGCCACGGCATCGTGCCGCAGCAGATCAGCAAGGTCGGCGTGGCCGGCGAGGTGATTGCCAAGGTGGCCGAGACCGGCAAGTTCGATCTCGTGGTGATGGGCTCGCATGGCCACAGTTCACTGGGCAATCTGGTGATGGGCTCCGTCTCGACCCAGGTGCTGGCGCACTGCAAGGTGCCGGTGCTGCTGGTTCGTTGATGAGCCACGAGGCAGGCGCGACCAGAGCCTGCCTCCCTGCCCTGGCCTGCAGACCGCCAGAGAGCGCCGAGCTCAGGCCGGGCGGATCTCGGGTGGCGAGACCAGGCCTTCGAAGCAGGTGCGCAACACCAGATCGACGATCTGGGCATTGCTGTACTGCGAGCCCTGGCGCAGAAAGCTGACCACTGGGTCGCACGCGCGGGCGTACAGGGTGTAGAGCACCACCAGAGGCGGCAAGGTGGGATTGATCAGGCCCTGGGCCTGGGCTTCGGTGATCCAGGCGCCCAGTTGATCGCTGAGGGTGATCAGGCCGTTCATGTACTGGGCATTGCCCATCAGCACCTGACGCAAGGTGGAGTTGCGGCTGGGCAAGGAAGGCATCTCATCGGCCAGTTGAAGCGACATGGCCCAACCCACCACCGACTTGAGCTTGTCGACCGGGGAGATTTCCGGTGGCACGATCTGAAGAAAATCCTGCGCCCGCTTGATCACGTGGACCATGGCCGCAGCCGCCAATTGCTCCTTGCCCGGAAAGTGCTTGTAGAGGCTGGCCTTGGCAATGCCCACCGCAGCGGCGACTTCGTCCACCGTCATGGCGTCATAACCCTTTTCGCCCAGAAGACGAATGACGGTCTGCACAATGGCCTCTTCGCGCACCTGGTGCATCTGGGCCTTGAAGGAAACGCGGGCGGGGGTGGTGGTGTTCACGGTTCGATTTTAAACAAAGCCGGCTGAATCGCGACCGGAAGGCCCAAAAAGCCTGTGTTGAGGGCAGGTGCAAAGCGCACGCGGCCCTCGCCACAGACCCGGCGCGGGCTCACACCAGGGCCTGGGCAGCGGCGCTGGTGAGCGCCGAACTCAGCGTGTCCAGCACCTCGGACTCCAGGTTCCAGCAATGCCAATAGAGCTGGATGCTCAGGCTGTGCGTCGGCACCAGGTTGACCAACAGGCCCTGCGCCAAGGGCTCGCGCGCCAACAACTCTGGCACCACGCTGGCGCCCCAGCCCGCCAGCACGGCCCGCAACTGGCCTTCGGAGCTGGGCACGAAAAGCTGGCTCAGGGTGACACGCTTGAGCCCGAAGCACTGACTCACGAACTCGGTCTGCATGTCGTCCTTGCGGTTGAAGGCGACAAAGGGAATGTCCCTGAAATTGTGCGGCGACAGCCCTTCGGGCAAGCGCTGCCTGACCAGTTCGGGGGTGGCCACGGCGACATAGCGCATCGCCCCCAGGGGCACCACCTTGCAACCCCGCAGGGCCTGCTTGAGCGTGGTGACACAGCCCAGCACCTGCCCCGAACGCAGCCACTCGTCCGTGAAATCCTGGTCGTCGGTGATGATCTCGAGCGGCAGCCCCTGACACACCAGACTGTCCAGCGCCGGCAAGGCCCAACTGGCAATGCTGTCAGCGTTGATGGCAATCGAGATGCGCTCATCCTCGCGGGCGCGTTTGCTGCCGCCCGGCGTGAGTTCACGCAGATCACGGTCCAGATCGACGCGCAGCAGGCGCATCTGCTTGGTGTGCTTGAGCAACAACTGCCCGGCGGGCGTGGCCTTGAGGGGTCGGCTGCGCACAATCAGCACGGTGCCGGCCTGGGCCTCCAGGGCACGCAGGCGCTGTGACACAGCCGACTGGGTGATGCTCAGCCGCTGGGCGGCGCGTTCGAAGCCGCCCTCCTCGACGATGGCCGCCAGGCATTCGAGGGCGTGGGGATCAAAGGTGTTCATGGGTCTGGGCGATGGGATGTCCGAGCTGGGATGAATATTAGCAAGACTGATGAAACTTCCAAGAGTTTAATTTTGCTTTTCAAACGTCCACCGTCTGTCGCACACTGCGACGCATGAAAATCATCGTCCTCGGCGCCGGCATCATCGGCATCAGCACCGCTTGGCATTTGCGAGAGCGGGGTCACGAAGTCACGGTCATCGAGCGCCAGCCTGCGGCGTCGCTGGAGACCACGTTCGCCAATGCGGGCCAGATCTCGGTCAGCTACTGCGAGCCCTGGGCCAATGCCGAGGCGCCGCTGAAGGTGCTGAAGTGGATGACCAAGGCCGACGCGCCGCTGCTGTTCCGTCCGCAGTGGCCGGTGGGCGAAGGCCTGCAGCAGTGGCTGTGGGGGCTGCGCTTCCTGGGGCAGTGCAACGATGCGGCCTTCGAGCGCAACGTGAGCCAGCTGGTCGCCCTGGGGGCCTACAGCCACGCCGCGCTGAAGGACATCGTGAACACCACCGGCATCGAGTATCACCGCCTGGAGCGCGGCATCGCGCATTACTACACTGACCCGGCCTCCTTCGAGACCGCCGGAGCGGCAGCCGAGCTGATGCGCCGCCATGGGGTGTCGCGCCGCGTGGTCAGCCGAGACGAACTGCTGAAGATCGAGCCGGCCTTCAAGCCCTTTGCCCACCGCATCGTGGGCGGGACCTTCACGGACACCGACGAAAGCGGCGACGCCCGCCTGTTCACCCAGGGGCTGGCCCGTCTGTGCGAGCAGCGTGGGGTGGAGTTCCTGTACGGACACGCCGTGCAGCAACTGGATGTGTCGAACAATCGGGCCCGCTCCGTGCGCGTAGCCCCGGTCGACGAGGCCTCCCGCACCCGCGGGCCGGCCAGCGATCTGAAGGCCGACGCCATCGTGGTGGCCACCGGTTCGTACACAGCGCCGATGCTGCGCCAGGTCGGGGTGCGCCTGCCCATCTACCCGGGCAAGGGCTACAGCGCCACCTTCAAGATCCTCAAGCCCGAGGCGGCTCCTTGGGTGTCGGCGATCGATGACGAACTCAAGGTTGCCATGAGCCGCCTGGGCGACGAACTGCGCGTGGCCGGCACCATCGAGGTAGGGGGTTATGACCTGGATCTGAACGGGCCCATCGCCCGTGCCCGCTGCGAGATGCTGGCCCGCCGCATCGAGACCGTGATGCCCGGCGTGTGCGACACCCGCCTGGAGCACGAAGGCGGCCAGCCCAATTTCTGGTGCGGCCTGCGCCCCGCCACGCCGACCAACATCCCCTTCATCGGCCAGACACGGATCCCGGGCTTGTGGGTGAACGCCGGCCATGGCACCCTGGGCTGGACCCACGGCGCTGGCTCGGGCAAGGCGCTGGCGGAGCTGATCAACGGCGAAGTGCCGCGCATCGCCGACCGCTTCGGTTTCCTGGGCTCGACCGCACCTCGCGCGCCCAAGCCGGCCCTGGCCTGAAGCAGAGCATGATGCGAAGCTGGGCCCGGTGACGCACTATCATCCGGGCCCATGAGCACCGCACCACGCCACACCCTGTTCCTCACCACCTCCAGCCGCGAGCCCGGACATCCGGGCAACAGCGAATGGCTGGCCCGACAGGCCGCCGCCGCCCTGCCGGCCGGCACCACCCAGACCTGGCTGGCCCTGGCCCACATGGATCTGCCCCCCTTCGTGGACCTGCGCCACACCGTGGGCCAATATCCGGCGCCCGAAGGCGACCTGAAAACCCTGCTGGACGCCACCCTGGCCGCCACCGACATCGTGTTCGTGAGCCCGGTGTACTGGTTCAGCATCCCGGCGCCCCTGAAAACCTATCTGGACCACTGGAGCGGCTGGCTGCGTGTGCCGGGCCTGGGTTTCAAGGATCAGATGGCGGGCAAGACCCTGCGCGTGATCAGCACCAGTGGCGACCGGGCCAAGGCCCAGCCGATGTTCGATTCGCTGCAGCTCTGCGCCCAGTTCCTGGCCATGAACTGGGGTGGCGAACTGTGGGGCAAAGGCGGTGCGCCAGGCGCCGTGCAGGCCGACACGGCCGCCGTCGCCCGGGCGGCCACGTTCCTGCTCTGAGATCTCACGGCTGCATGGCCCGACCCAGCCACTCGCGCAATGCGGTCTGGCTGGCCAGCAGGGCTTCGGCACTGGGCAGATACCAGACCGGCGCCTGGGCCAGGCGCGTGCGGAACCCGGTGGGTGCCGGCAGCACCGTCAGGCCCTGCGATTCAAAAAGGGCGGCGGCACGGGGCAGGTGCCAGGCCTGACTGACCAAGGCCACCCGCTGGACGCCGGCCGCATGCAACATTTGGGCAGACAAGGCCGCATTGCCGAGCGTGTCCAGCGACGCCGACTCGACCCAGCGCACCGGCACGCCAAATTGCTGCTCCAGCACTTTTTGCATGACCGCGGCTTCGGGTCGCCCCCCTTCGGGCGCACCGCCAGTCACCAGCACAGGCAATGAGCTGCGTCGGTACAGGACAGCAGCGTACTGCAGCCGCTGCAAAGTGGCACGGGACACCCCGTCCTCACCGCCATATTCCGGGGCATTCGGGTAGATGCCACCGCCCAGGACCACAATCGCCTGCGCTTGCGACAGCCCTTGTGCTGACAACGCTGGGTAGCGCTCCAGGCTGTCCACGAGTGCATCCGCCACCGGAGGCCACGACAACGCGCTCAGAACCAGCAGCGCCAGCCAGGTCACCCAGGGCCCCAGACGTGGCCGCTGCCGCTGCAGCCAGAGCCCCAGAGCGGCCAGCAGAACCAGGCTGAAAGGTGGCATCAGCAGTGAGGTGAGCAACTTCTTGAAGAACAGCAGCAGCATGGAATTTCCACGAAAGCGGAATCGTCCCGGTATGGGCATCCGACAAGGAGTATTGTTTCGCCCTTTCACGCCGGCCTGCACCGACCCTCGACCCTCGACCCATGTTTGCGAATTCGATCTTCTCCAGCCCCGAATCCTTTGCCCAGTGGCTGGCCCCGCAACTGCTCACCTTGTGGGGCCTGCTGTTGCTCAGCCTGACTGGTACTCTGTGTCTACGGATGTACAAGGCTGTGGAGGCGCCCCGCCCGTCGCCCTCGCCCGGAAGGCGCCTGGTCTGGGTGCTGCCTGCCCTCCTGATCTTTGCCACCCTGGCCAGTCAGATCGGCCCGGGAAAAGCACTCCATCGCTTCGACAGTGCCTTGGCCCAAGCCCTGGGCCAGCAGATGGACCGGCTCACGCTGCAGGCCTTTGCACTGCCCACCTGGCTGGGCAATCCGGCGCCGGTGACGGTGCTGACGATCGGGGTGACCCTGTTCCTGCTGTGGCGGCGTGAGCGGCTGCAGGCGGGCATCTGGCTGCTTGGGGTGCTGGGCAACACCTTGCTGAACTGGAGCCTGAAGCAGGGCTTCGCGAGGGTGCGTCCGCCGCATCTGCACGGGGTGGTGGTGGAGACCGGATACAGCTTTCCCAGCGGCCACGCCTCGGGCGTCCTCGTGACCTATGGCCTGTTGACCTGGCTGGTGTTGCAGCACAGCCCCAGGCGCTGGCACCTGCCGGCGGTGCTGGCCTGTACAGCCCTGGTGCTGACGGCGCCGCTCAGCCGTGTGCTGCTGCAGGTGCATTACGCCAGCGACGTGCTGGCCGGCCTGGCCAGCGGGTCGGTGTGGCTGCTGCTGTGCCTGAGCCTGGCGGACTGGCTGCGCCAGCGACCGCCAGCACAGGGCCGTTGAGCCAGGCGCTCAAGGGCTGCGCGAGGGCTGGACGGCGCTGGCCGTCTTGGCCGGCAGGTGCTCACCCATCCAGCGCTGCAGGTCTTGCCACATCTGGCGGGTTTCGGCCGGCAAGGGGGCCCGCTGAGCATTGGGCAGTTCGATGGTGACCACCGGTACGCCCTTGTGCATGCCCCCGTAATAGCCCAAAGACCCCGGAAAGACGCCGACTGGATCGAGCATCAGGCGACCGAGCCGGCGTGGCGGATCGGTCGGACCGTCGAAATCGAGCACCCCATAGGGCGCGTGGATGCTGACGATCAGATCGGGGGTGAAGGCCGTCATCTGGTCATGCACAAAACGGCTCTCCGGTTCGGAGAGCGGCTTGTTGCCGGGCCAGCGACGCGGATCCTTGCGGGTACGCTGGGCCCAGTAACGTGGCGCCTCCTGTGCCCAGCCCGGGGTGGGGAAGTTGCGATTCAGGTCGACGCCATGGGCATTGACGCGACGAGCCGGCTGCGCCATCACGCCGTCCGGGTTGAGCATGGGCACGAAGCGCCACAGGGCCTCGGCACCGTTGTCCTGAGCCAGGCCCATCCACTGCAGGGCCACCGTGCTGGCAGACAGCTCATCGCCGTGGATGGCCCCGAGGACCAGCACCTTGACATGCGCATGGCGGCCCCCGACATCTCCCATCCAGAGCTCCCGCCCCTGCACCGAACGCGTCCCTGACGGCTGCAGCTTGAGCGCCGAGCACTGGGTCGCGGTCAGACCGGGCAATCGAGGTACCCATTGCCTGCAGGGCTCAGCCAGGCTGGCTGCAGGCGCGGCCTTGCCCGCGGCAGGATGGGCCGCCTGGGCCTTGGGATGGGGCGAAGAATGAAGGACCTGGGGGGCCGCCTGGGCAGGGAGGCTCAGACCCAGCGAAAGACCCAGCGACAGGACGAGGCCCAGCAGCCCGCGCCCACTTGAACCGCCCGCGCCCCCAGGCCCCAACTCGAGCTCACGCAACACAAACATCCGATCCGGTCAGCTCAGTGCAACAGCCGAGGCACGGCCAGAAAACCGAGCAAGGCGGTGTCGAAGTCTTCCGGGGCCTCGAGTTGAGGCATGTGCCCGGCCCCGCGCAGCACGGCCAGGGTGCAGCTGTTGCCGATCCGGTCGGCCATCTGCTTCATGAGATCGGGGGGCGCCAGGCGATCAAACTCACCCGCGACCAGCAAAGTGGGCACGTGGATGCGCTCCAGATCCGCCTGCCGGTTGAAATAGCTGGCTTCCGCATGGATGCGACGGTAGGCCGATGGATTGATCTGCGCCATCGCATGACTGGCGAGCAACACACCTTCGGGCAGGGCCCCCGGTCCAACCAGTCGGGGCAGGTTGAATTCAGCCCACTGGCTCAAGGCATGGCTGGCATCGAGCTCCGGCACAGGCTCGCCCTCGGTGCCACCGGAGGCCTCGAAACCCCTGGCCAGCGTGGCGCACAGGATCAGGCGATTGACCAGTTCGGGGCGGCGCGCCACCACCTCCTGGGCCACCATGCCCCCCACACCCTGGCCCACCAGAACCACGCTGCCCGCCTGGAGCGCCTCAATCAGGTCGATGCAGCTCTGCGCCAAACCTTTGAAGGAACAGGGGTCGATGGGAGCACTGCGGCCATAGCCGGGCATGTCCCAAGCCACGGCACGGTAACCCGCGCCAGCCAGGCTTTCCACCTGGGGTGCGAAGGTGAGGTGCCCACCCAGCACGTCATGCAGCATGAGAACGGTCGGGCCGGCGCCCAGTGTGGTGAAGGCGGGGAGAGCGTTCATGATGGATCGGGCAGGACGGAGATGGGAGGCAGAACAGGAAAGCCCTGGCAGACTGCCAGCACGGTCATCGGACCTGGCGGCGGCAGGCGAAAGGCCATCGGCCCATAATAGCCCATCCCCACCCCATTGATCGCCCGTGACAGCCCTCACATCTGCCCCAGCGCAAGCCCGTGCCCCCAGTTTCTCAACCCGTGAGTTCCGCAACTCGCTGGGCATGTTCGCCACGGGGGTGACCATCGTCACCGCGCGTGCCGCTGACGGGGCGCTGGTCGGTCTGACGGCCAACTCGTTCAACTCGGTCTCCCTGGACCCGCCGCTGGTGCTGTGGAGTCTGGCACGAGCGGCCGCCTCGATGGGGGTGTTTGCCACCGGATCGCACTATGCGATCAATGTGCTGGCCGCCGACCAGAAGGACCTGGCCGAGCGCTTCGCCTCGAAAACAGTGGACCGCTGGGCGGGCGTGGCCTACACGCAAGGCGTGGGCGGAGCCCCCCTGCTGGCCGGGGCCGCCGCCACGTTCGAGTGCTTCAACCGCAGCCGCTACGAGGAAGGCGACCACGTGATCTTCGTGGGTGAGGTCGAGCAGTGCGCCCACCGCGAGGGGGCGTCACCGTTGCTGTACCACGGAGGGAAGTTCTACACCGAACATCCCTTGTGAATGTGGCCCCCACGGGCGCGCACTGCGTGTCGCTCCCTGCCCCCCGAGGGGGCCCAGCCCGCCTTCGGGCGGCCGGGCGGCGGGCTGATATGGCCCCCACGGCCACGCACTGCGTGTCGCGACCTGCCCCCCAAGGGGGTGCAGCCCGCCTTCGGGCGGCCGGGCGGCGGGCTGTTCTCAGCGGGCTTCTGGCAGTTCGATCTTGACTTCGAGGACTTCGAGGTTGTCCTGGCGTTCGAGGTGGACCTTGATGTCGTCGGCATTGATGGAGACGTACTTCGAGATCACGGCGACGAGTTCGCGTTGCAGATCGGGCAGGTAGTCGGGGCTGGCGGCGCTGCGGCCGCTGCGCTCGTGGGCCAGGATGATCTGCAGCCGCTCCTTGGCGACGCTGGCGGTCTTCTTCTTTTCTCCGAGCAGGAAGGACAGGAAGGACATGGGTCAACGTCCTCCGAACATGCGCTTGAAGAAGCCGGGCTTGACCGCCTCGACGAAACGCATCGGCTTGTCCTCGCCCAGGAAGCGGGCCACGACATCCTTGTAGGCCTCGGACACGTCGGTGCCCTGGGCATGGATGGCAGGGGTGCCCTGGTTGGAGGCCTGCAGCACGGCCTCGGACTCGGGGATCACGCCGATCAGCTTGATGCGCAGGATGTCCTGGATGTCTTCGAGCGACAGCATCTGGCCGTCTTCAACACGGCTGGGGTTGTAGCGCGTGATCAGCAGGTGCTCTTTGATCGGCTCCTTGCCTTCGATGGCGCGTTTGGTCTTGGAACCCAGCATGCCCAGGATGCGGTCGGAGTCGCGCACCGACGACACCTCGGGGTTGGTGACCAGCAGGGCCTCGTCGGCAAAGTGCATGGCCATCAGGGCGCCCGTCTCGATGCCTGCAGGCGAATCGCAGACGATGTACTCGAAGCCCATGCCGATCAGGTCGTTGAGGACGCGCTCGACGCCGTCCTGGGTCAGTGCATCTTTGTCGCGGGTCTGCGAGGCAGCCAGCACAAACAGGTTGTCGCACTGCTTGTCCTTGATCAGCGCCTGGTTGAGGTTGGCCTCGTTGTGGATCACATTGATGAGGTCGTACACCACGCGACGCTCGCAACCCATGATCAGGTCGAGGTTGCGCAGGCCGACGTCGAAGTCGATCACGGCGGTCTTGTGGCCGCGCAAGGCGAGGCCGGATGCAAAGCTGGCGCTGGTGGTGGTCTTGCCCACGCCACCCTTGCCGGAGGTCACGACGACGATCTTGGCCATGTGTTGCGAGTCCTTGGTTCTTGGAGAGTTGTCTTGAATGAGGGCGGGTTCAAAGCGCTTCGATGAGCAGCTTCTCGCCCACCAGGCGGATCTGGGCGGCCTTACCGGCCACTTCAGGAGGCAGGGCCACTTCGGTGGTGCGGTAGATGCCGGCGATGGAGACCAGTTCGGGCTCCAGGCAGGTGCTGAAGATGCGGGCCTCGGTATTGCCGCGGGCGCCGGCGATGGCCTTGCCGCGCAGAGGGGCGTAGACGTGCACATTGCCGTCGGCGATCACCTCGGCCCCGTTGCTGACCAGGGCCAGCACGACGATGTCGGCGCCTCGCGCATAGACCTGCTGGCCCGAGCGCAGGGGCTTGTCGATCACCAAGGTGCCCGGGCCGGGGACCGGCACCTCGACCTTGACCTCGCGCACCACCTCTCGCACGACCTCCTGCACCTCGATCTGAGGCGCCTCGTGCCGCTGGGGCAGCACCACATCAGGCACGTCGATCAGGCCGGCAGCCACCGCCGCCGCCGTCTGGGTTGGGTTCCCCCCTCGCACAGCCACCGGCAGCACATGATGGCGCCGAAGCAGCGCGATGAGGGCCGGGAAATCAGGGCTGGCCTCGCTGTCGCGAACGGCGCTGAGGTCGATGACCAGCGGATCATTGGAGAAGAAATCGGGCGTGTCGCTGAGGCGGCGTGTCAGATCAGCCACCAGCGCCGCAGCGTCGGTGGTCTTGATCAACAGGGCCACCAAGGGCAGGGTGGCGCTCTTGAAATCAAAATTGGCGCGGGCAGCGCCCGTGGTCACACCGGTCATGGAAGGCTTGTGGTACGCAAAATACGCCAAGTTTACAGCGCGACACACGCTCGGCCACAGGCCTTTGTCCGGGAATGACGACGCCACCTGCGCGACCGCTCAAACCCCCGCCTCGACCTATGATCCCGGGATGAGTGTCACGCGCAAAAACCACCTCGATGGGCTGGCCCTGAGCCTGTTGCTGGCCTGCTGTCTGTTTTGGGGCTTCCAGCAGGTGCTGGTGAAGGCCACGGTGCCCGAGATGGCACCGGTGTTCCAGGCCTGGCTGCGCTTTGCCCTGGCGGCGGTCCTGTTGTGGGCGTGGTGCCGCTGGCGCAGGGTGGCGCTGTTCCGACCCGATGGGGCGCTGGGCTGGGGGCTGTTGGCGGGGGCGCTGTTTGCGGGCGAGTTCGTCTGTATCTATGTGGGCCTGCAGCACACCACGGCCTCACGCCTGACGGTGTTTCTCTACACCTCGCCGTTCTGGGTGGCGTTGATCCTGCCGCGCTTTCTCCCCACCGAGCGCCTGCGCCGGATGCAGTGGCTCGGACTGGTGCTGGCCTTTGGCGGCGTCTTGGCCGCTCTGGGTGAAAAGTTGGGCGCTGGCCCAGGCGGCCAATGGCTGGGTGATCTGCTCGGTCTGACGGCCGGCCTGATGTGGGGGCTGACCACGGTGGTGCTGCGCAGCACCCCGCTGGGCCGTGTCGGGCCTGAAAAGCAGTTGTTCTACCAGACGGCGGTGTCGGTGGCCCTGCTGCCGCTGGTGTCGCTGGCCCTGGGCGAAGCCTGGACCGGGCCACCCAGCCACTTTGCGCTGGGCTCGGTGGCCCTGCAAGCCGCTGTGGGGGCCTTTGCCAGCTACCTGACCTGGATGTGGATCCTCGGTCGCTACCCGGCGACCAAGGTGTCGGCCTTCGTCTTTCTGACGCCGGTGTTCGCCTTGGCCGTGGGGGCCGGCTGGTTGGGCGAGCCGGTGACGCCGGGCCTGATCGGCGCCCTGGCCCTGGTGGGCACGGGCATCGTGCTGGTCAACCGGCGCTGAACCCCGGGCCGCCACCCCGGGCTGACTCAAGGCCTGCCGAGGCGATTCAAGCCGGGTGGGCCGCGGCGCGCCGGGCCGCCAAGTCGACATACCAGTCCAGACAGGCCGCATTGGCCATCGCGTCTTTGTTGATGACCTTCTCGATGGGCTGGCCCAGCATCAGCTTCTTGATGGGCAGCTCCTGCTTCTTGCCGGTCAGGGTGCGGGGAATCTCGGCCACCTGGAAGATCTCGTCGGGCACAAAGCGCGGCGACAAGGCCACCTTCACGGCCTCATTGAGACGCTGACGCAGGGCCGCATCGAGCGTCAGGCCCTCACGCAGCACCACGAACAAGGGCATGTAGCTGTCGCGCCCCAGGTACTCAAGGTCGACCACCATCGAATCCAGCACCTCGGGCAGGGCCTCGACCGCGCTGTAGAGCTCGCTGGTGCCCATGCGCAGACCATGGCGGTTGATCGTGGCATCAGATCGGCCGTAGATCACACAACCGCCATCGGCGCCGATGCGCAGCCAGTCGCCGTGCCGCCACACGCCGCCGGCCTCGGGCCCGGCATCGCCTCCTCCAGGCCGTCGGCCGTGACCGGCGGGGTACATGTCGAAATAGCTCGACAGATAGCGTCGGCCGCCTTCATCGCCCCAGAAGAACAGCGGCATCGACGGGATGGGCTGACTGCAGATCAGCTCACCCACCTCGCCCTGCACAGGCAGGCCCTGCTCGTTCCAGGCTTCCACCGCGCTGCCCAGCATGCGGCACTGCATCTGGCCCGGCACCTGCGGCAGCTCGCGGTTGCCGCCGATGAAGGCGCCGGCAAAGTCGGTCCCGCCCGAGATGTTGCACCACCAGATGTCGGCCTCGGGCGCATAGGCTTCACGCCGCTCGGGCACGGCCGAAACCGCGGCACGGGCCTGACGCAACTGGCGGAACTGGGCGGTGCCCCAACGCTGGACGTCCTCGGACAAAGGGGATCCTGTGGTGCCGAGGGCACGCACCGCACCAAGGTCACCCACCGAGGACAGATCCAGGCCGGCCTTCATGCAATTGGCGAAGAAGGCGGCTCCGGCACCGAAGAAGGTGACCCCCATCTCAGCGGCGAAACGCCACAGCGTGCTCCAATCCGGCCTGTCGCGACTGCCACCCGGATTGCCGTCGTAGGTGACGCAGGTCGTGCCGCTGAGCAGACCGCTCACCTGGGCGTTCCACATCACCCAGCCGGTGGAGCTGTACCAGTGATAGCGCTCGCCCCAGGAGTTGGGCTCATAGCTGCAGCCGATGTCGTTGTGCAGGGTTTTGAGGGCCAAGGCCACCAGCACCGTGCCGCCATGGCCATGCACGATGGGTTTGGGCAATCCGGTGGTGCCGCTGGAATAGACGATCCACAGCGGGTGGTCGAAAGGCAGCCACTCGGGCTCGAAGGCTGCGGCAGCCGCATCGTCGCCGACCAGGGCCTCGGACCAGGGCATGGCGCCGGCCAGGCGGGCGGCCGGGTCGAGGTTGCCCAGCAGCACCAGGTGCTGCACGCTGGGCAGCGCCTGACGCAACTCGGCCACCACCTGCAGCCGGTCATGGTCGCGGCCGCCGTAACTGACGCCGTCGCACGCGATCAAGACCTTGGGCTCGATCTGCTTGAAGCGGTCGAGCACCGCATGGGTGCCCATGTCGGGGGCGCAGAGGCTCCAGACAGCCCCCAGGCTGGCGGTGGCCAGAAACGCGATGGTGGCCTCGGGGATGTTGGGCAGGTAGGCGGCCACACGATCGCCCCGCTGCACGCCCTGGGCACGCAGATGCAAGGCCAGCACCGCCACCTGACGACGCAGCTCGGGCCAGCTCAGTTCACGCTGTTGTCCCTTCTCATTGCGGCTGATCCAGGCCGAAAAGCCCGCCTGGTGAGCGGGCTGCACATGCCGGAATACCTGCTGCACGTAATTGACCTGGGCCCCCGGAAACCACACCGCACCTGGCATGGTGTTGCGCGCCAGCACGGCGGTGTGCGCAGTGGGCGATTGGACCTCGAAGTAATCCCAGATGCTCTGCCAGAACGCGTCCAGATCAGTGACCGACCAGCGCCACAAAGCGTCATAGCTGTCAAAGGTCAGGCCGCGCTCTCGCTGCAGCCACTCGCGGTAAAGGGTCATCTGCGGGCGGAACGGGGCCGGGCCCGCTGGGCTCTTGGTCATGGTCTTGTGGTCTCCTTGTGGGTGAAGACTAGCAGCGGCCATGGCCGCCCGTCAGCCGGGATGTCCCGCGGTCTGGCGACCAGCGTGTCACGGGTTTGACAGGGCACCCCTCATCCGAAGAACCAGGCATTCCAGCCCCTGGCGCCCCACAAAGCATTGATGGGACTCCACCATGGGCACGATGTCCAACGCCCACGACAGCAGTTACAAGCTTTTGTTTTCACACCCTGAGATGGTGCGCGATCTGCTGATCGGCTTCGTCCCGGGTGATTGGTCGCAGCTTGCGCAATTCGATACGCTGGAGCGGGTCAATGCCAGCTATGTCAGTGACAGCGACAAGCAGCGGCATGACGACATGGTGTGGCGCCTGAAGGTAGGCCCCCATTGGGTGTGGGTCTACCTGTTGCTGGAATTCCAGAGCCAGCCGGACGAATGGATGGCGCTTTCAGACGCCTGATCCGGCGCAAAATGCCGGACATCGCCACCGCCGAACTCGATCAGATCGACGATCTTTTGAAAGGCCCCACCATGCTCGAAGAATCCCTGGAGCGTCTCTACACCGAAGCGATTGAAAAAGGCTTGGCTGAAGGTCGGTCCATCGGCTTGTCCCAAGGCCGTTCCGAGGGCTTGTTTCAGGGCCGCTCGGAGGGACTGTCTCAGGGGGCCAGCCAGATCCTGGCCCGACTGCTGGAGCAGCGTTTTGGCCCGCTGCCAGAGTGGGCCAGCCAACGCCTTCAGTCGGCTGCGTCACCTCAGTTGGAGCACTGGGCCGATCTGCTGTTCACAGCTTCGACCTTGGAAACCCTGCTCGCAAGCCAGCGCCCGGCGGGCTGAGGCTTACAGATGCACCGCCTCAAAGGCCGGGTGCAGTTCGTCAATCCAGTGGTTGAGCTCGTCCTCGTTGACATGGAGGTGTGCCAGGCAAGCCTCCCCGTGCTGCCCCCACTCACGGGACGGCGCCAGGAGTTCGTGCTGCCCCACCAGGTACTCCGCCATCAAGCCCATGGCCACCAGGTGGCGCACCGTGTCGGGAAAGCGTTCATCCTCCAGACACGCAAAATCGTGGTGCAGCCAGATGGCCTGGGCCACATCGTCCGACAGCCGCCAGGTGCGCGCCACGATGGCACCGACCACGGCATGGTCGGTGCGGTGGTTGGCGTTCTCGGTCTGGGTGAAGGTACGGTCCTTGCGGGCCAGGGCTTCGGTCAGGGTGCCTGAATAGCCTCGCACGGCACGCATCATCACCGGAATGCCCACGTGGCAGAACAGGCCGAAGCTGTAGCCCAGACCCGGGTCCAGGCTGTAGAGCTGACGCCCGATGTGCTCACAGGCGATGGCCCGACGCTGCGAACTCTCCCAGAAATGGTCCAGCAGGGCCGAACGCACCGGCAAGGCATGCTTGACGAGAAAGCCGGTCAGCAACTCCACCGAGGGTCGCACACCCAGCACCGTCAACGCCATGCCCACCGTGTTGACGGGCTGGGCCAGCCCATGCAGGGGGCTGTTGGCCTGGCGGATCAGGGCCGCCGCCATGGCCACGTCCGCCGCAGCCACCTGGGCAATTTCTTCCACATCAGGTTCGCTCTGAGCGATGGCCTGTTGCAGCCGCACCAGCAGCTCCGGGCAAGGAGGAATCAGGATGTCACGCACAGCCGGGTTGCGGCGGGCGGTTTCGATGTCAGGGATGGGCAGCGTGGAAGTCACAGGGGGGCGGGCTGGCAGCCCGTCGCAGGTTGGCGCAAGAACCCCGATTGTCGTATCAATTTGTTAACAGAACCAGCACAAAACCCCCTACAAGGTCAAACGCCTATCACGTTTGTCAAAGCGCGAACACTCCGTACTGCCCCCGCTGGTTACCACTGATCTGCCTGCTAGCATTCGCCGCATTTCTAACCAAGCAGACAGGATTTCAGCATGGGACTATTCGACTGGCGGCTGCGCAGCCCCGAAGTGTTGCAGCAGGGAGGGGTGATCGGCCCGGATGAGCGACTGCCCTGGGGACAGACCGCCCTGATGGGCGTCCAGCACGTGATCGCCATGTTCGGCGCCACCGTGCTGGCACCGATCCTGATGGGCTTTGACCCCAACATCGCCATACTGATGAGCGGCATTGGCACGCTGGTGTTTTTTCTGATTACCGATGGCAAGGTTCCAAGTTACCTGGGCTCCAGCTTTGCCTTCATCGGGGTGGTGATCGCCGCCTCCGGCTATGCAGGCAAGGGGCCCAACACCGGCATGGCGGTGGCACTGGGCGGCATCATCGCCTGCGGCGCAATCTACACCGCGATCGGCTTTCTGGTGCAAGCAGTGGGCACACGCTGGATCGAACGCCTGATGCCCCCGGTCGTGACCGGTGCGGTGGTGGCCGTGATCGGCCTGAACCTGGCCAGCGTGCCGATCAAGAACATGGCTGCCAGCAACTTCGACAGCTGGATGCAGGCAGTGACCTTTGTCTGCGTGGGCCTGGTGGCCGTGCTGACGCGTGGCATGCTGCAGCGACTGCTGATCCTGGTGGGCCTGATCGTGGCCAGCGTGATCTATGCCTTGCTGACCAATGGGCTCGGTCTGGGCAAGCCGCTGGACCTGTCGGGGGTGGCCAATGCCGCATGGCTGGGCCTGCCCAGCTTCACCAACCCGGTGTTCAGCGCCAACGCCTTGTTGCTGATCGCCCCCGTGGCCATCATCCTGGTGGCCGAAAACCTGGGCCATATCAAGGCGGTGACCGCCATGACCGGCAAGAACCTGGACGCCTACATGGGCCGGGCCTTCATCGGTGACGGCGTGGCCACCATGCTCTCAGGCAGTGTGGGCGGCACCGGCGTGACCACCTATGCCGAGAACATCGGTGTGATGGCAGCCACCAAGATCTACTCCACTGCCGTGTTCGCCTGTGCCGCGGTGCTGGCTGTGGTGCTGGGCTTCAGCCCCAAGTTCGGGGCCGTGATCCAGGCCATCCCGCTGCCAGTGATGGGCGGGGTGTCGATCGTGGTGTTCGGCCTGATCGCAGTGGCCGGGGCCAAGATCTGGGTGGACAACAAGGTCGACTTCTCCGACAACAAGAACCTGATCGTGGCAGCCGTGACGCTGATCCTGGGCACGGGCGACTTCACGCTCAAGTTCGGCGACTTCGGTCTGGGCGGCATCGGGACCGCCACCTTCGGCGCCATCGGGCTGTACGCCCTGCTCAACCGGCGTTCTGCCTGAAGGATCCGCCCCGGCCGGGTACGGTCGGGGCCTGGGGTGCGCCCTGCCCCTGTGGCAGCGCAGATTGCGCTACCCTCAATCCTCCACACCTCAGGAGGATTCCATGACCCCTATCGCTCAGACAACACGTTCACGTCTGGCACGCCTGTGCGGCAGCGGCGCCCTGGTGGCGCTGGCCCTGGCCGGCTGTGCCAGTGCCCCACCCGGCCCCAAGGCCATGGCCGATCTGCAACCCACCCGTGGCAACAACGTCACCGGCCGCCTGAACTTCAGCCAGAACGGCGATCTGGTGCGCGTGAGCGGGCAGATCAGCGGCCTCAAGCCGAATGCAGAGCATGGCTTCCATGTGCACGAAAAAGGCGACTGCAGCAGCGGCGACGGCATGAGCACCGGGGGCCACTTCAACCCCGGCGGCAGCGCCCATGGCCGGCATGACGCGAGCGCCCACCACGTGGGCGACCTGCCCTCGCTGAAGGCCGATGCCCAGGGCGTGGCCAAGGTGGATTTCGAAAGCCGGGGCATCACCCTGGTGAGCGGACCGCAAAGCATCGTCGGCAAGGGCCTGATCGTGCACCGCGACCCGGACGACTACACCACCCAGCCGACCGGCAATGCCGGCCCGCGCGTGGCCTGCGCCGTGATCCAGGCCAGTTGAACCTGCCGGCCCCTGGGGACGTCAGCCGACAAAGCGGCCCGAGGCCCCCAGCACGCCCAGCTCGACGTAGTGAGAGCCCACATAGGGCGCGCTGCCGAAGTCGACCACAAAGCCCCCCAGATCCAGCCCGCGCACGCCGGCCAGCGCCGCTCGCAGGCGGGCTCGATTGACGTCCTTGCCGGCACGGTCCAGGCCTTCGGCCAGCACGCGGGTGTTGATGTAGCCCTCGAGGCTGCCCGGAGAAAATTCGTTCTGCCCTGTCGCCCGCATGGCAGCCTGATAGTCACGCACCAGCGAGATCTTGGCCCGGTTCGGATCCGGGAACACCATGGTCAGCGCCACACCGCTGCCCAAAGGACCGAGGGCTTTCACGCCCTCGTTGCTCAGGGCCACGCTGAGCCCCACCACCGGCATGGAGGGTGAGGGCTTGCGCAAGCCCACCACCAGAGCCTGGGACACGGCACCGGCCGTGGCCATGAACACCGCGCTGGGTTTGGCCGCCAGCACCTGGGTCACCACCTCGTTCAGGTTCTTGCCCGCGGTGTCCAGCGCCACCTGGGCCACGGCCTTCATGCCCTGCCCCTCCATGGCCTTGAGGGCATCGCCCAGCACCTCGCGGCCGAAGCCGTTGTCCAGGTAGACGATGGCCAGACCGTTGAGGCCCATCGAACCCAGACGCTGGATCAGGCGTTGGGTTTCGTCGGTGTAGCTGGCCCGTACATGGAACAGGTTGCGGCTGCCGGCCTTGCGCAGCGAGCTGGCCCCGGTCAGGGGCGCCACATAAGGCAGGCCGTTTTCCTCGATCACGGGCAGGATGGCCGTGTTGTTCGGCGTGCCCACGCAGGACAACAGGGCCAACACACCGCCGTCGCCGGCCATCTTGCGCACGTTGTCCAGCGTGCGGTTGGGCTGGTAGGCATCGTCGACCATCTGCAGTTGCAGGCTGCGCCCCTGCACCCCGCCGCGGGCATTGATCTGCGCCATCGCCGCGTCAATGCCGAGCTTGAGATCCTGGCCCAAGGCGGCCAGCGGGCCCGACAACGCCGCGGATGAGCCGATCACCACGCTGCGCCCGGACACCCCTTCCTGCGCTCGCGCCAGACCGATCAGGGCAGGGGCCGCGGTGGCGGCCAGCAACCGGGGAGCCAGGGACAGGAATTGACGACGTTGGGACATACCGGGACTCATGAATTCAGGGCCAAACCGCCAGTCTGCCATCTATCACCGCTGATCGCATTGAGGGTGTGCCCCTATCCGTCACAGCGCCAGCCCATCAACGCTTGTTGCGCCATATGCATGTCACTTTTATGTATTTGGCTGTTGTATCAAACACTCCAATAATTACTTTTTATTATTTAAGAGCCCCGCAGCCCTTCAGAAAATGAACTTCCAGCAACTGCGCTCCGTTCGCGAAACCGTGCGCTGCGGCTTCAACCTCACCGAGGTGGCCAATGCCTTGCACACCTCGCAGCCCGGTGTCAGCCGGCAGATCCGCGAGTTGGAAGAAGAGTTGGGCATCGAGCTGTTCGTGCGCGCCGGCAAGCGACTGACCGGCCTGACCGACCCGGGACAGCATGTGCTCCCCATCATCGAACGCATCCTGCTCGACAGCGCCAACCTGCGCAAGGCCGGCCAGGAATTCGTCGCCCAGCAGAATGGCCAGCTCTCGATCGCGGCCACCCACTCGCAGGCCCGTTACGCCTTGCCGGCGGCGGTGCAGGAGTTCCGCCAACAGTTCCCGAACGTCAAGCTCAATCTGCACCAGGGTTCGCCGCGCCAGGTGGCCGAGATGCTGCTGTCAGGCGAGGCCGATGTGGGCATCGCCACCGAGGCCCTCGCCCAGTACGAGGCCCTGGTCGCCCTGCCCTGCTACCGCTGGACCCACTCGGTGCTGGTACCACCCGGCCACCCCCTGCTGGACGCGCCACTGACCCTGGAACGCCTGGCGGCCTGGCCGCTGATCACCTACGACAACGGGTTCACCGGGCGCACCCACATCGACGATGCCTTCACCCAGCGCAAGCTGGCCCCCCACATCGTGCTCAGCGCCATGGACGCCGACGTGATCAAGACCTATGTCGAGCTGGGCATGGGCGTCGGCATCGTGGCCTCGATCGCCTATGAAGCCGAACGAGACACCGGTCTGCGGGCCATTGATGCTGGCCATCTGTTCGGCATCAACCTGACCCGGCTGGCGGTGCGCCGTGGCAGCTACCTGCGTGGCTATGTGTATGCCTTCATCGAATCGTTCGCCCCCACGTTGAACCGCGCCATCGTGGAGAAGGCGCTGCAGGACGAATCCGGCGGCAGCGCCGATTACGAAATCTGAGTTTCAGCCCCGCTCATCCCGTAGGCACGTGCCGCAAGCGCCTGCGCCAGCACCTGGGCCGGGTCGATCAAGGTGGCGCCCGCCACCTCGGGTGCCCCAGGCAAGGCCAGTGGGATCTCGGTGCAGGCCATCAGCACCGGCAACGCACCATGCCGCTCCAGCAAGGCCCCGGCCACCTCGCCGAAGCAGGCCTGAGCCAGCCCCCGGTCGCCACGCTTGACCCCTTGGTAGATGCCTTGCATCAGGCGCTCGCGCTGCATCAGGTCGGGCAGGATCAACGCGACGCCGGCCTGCCCCAGCGCCTGTTCGTAGAGAGCGCTGCGGTAGGTGCCCTCGGTGGCCAGCAGGATGGCCTGCCGGGCCCCCTGGGCCTGCAGAGTCTGAGCCACCTCCTGGGCCACATGCAGCAGCTCGAGTTGCGGAAAGCGCTCCTGCAGGCGCCCGTGCCAGGCATGGGCGGTGTTGCAGGCCATGGCCACGCTGCGCGCGCCGAGGGCGGCCAGCCGTCCCAGGGCCTGCAGCATGGGCTCCAGCGGCTGATGTGCGCCGCTGTCGCAGTTCAGCAGCGCTCCGGTGCGATCGGGCACCGGCACCTGGGCCAGCCAGTGCTCGGGGAAGGCCTGGTCCTGCACGCCCCGGCCCAGGGCCTGCAACTGGCGCGAGCAGGCCTCGACAAACAGGCGCACGAAATCCGCCCCCGCCGCCGGCCCCATGCCGCCAAGGATGCCGACCACCTGCGGCGCGGGAAGCAATGCAGGGCCCATGATCAGACGGCAGGCTTGTCGCTCAGGGCCTTGAGGTTGTCCTTGAGCTGCGGGCTCATCGGCAGGCCCAGGGGCACGCCGCGCGGCGGGATGGGCTGCATGAACCACTTGGTGTAGAGCTTCTCGAACTCGCCGCTCTTCATCATCCCGCCGATCACGCCATCGACCAGTTGCTTGAAGCCCGCATCGTCCTTGCGCAACATGCAGGCATAGGGCTCGACCTGCAGCGACTCGCCCACCACTTCGAACTCATCCGGGTTCTTCGCATTGGCCTTGAGCCCGAACAGCAAGATGTCATCCATGCCGAAGGCCAACGCCCGGCCCGATTCCACCAGCAGGAAAGAATCGGCATGGTCCTTGCCGAACAGCATGTTGAAGTTCAGGTTCTTCTCGGTGCTGTACTTGCGCAGCACCTGCAAGTTGGTGGTGCCGGTGGTGGTGGCCACGTTCTTGCCCGCCAGATCAGCGTAGTCCTTGATGCCCGAGCCCTTCTTCACCAGCAGACGGGTGCCGGTGTAGAAGTGGTTGATCGCAAAAGCCACGTCTTTGCCACGTGCCGTGTTGTTGGTGGTCGAGCCGCACTCCAGATCGACCGTGCCATTCATGATCAGCGGGATGCGGTTCTGCGAGGTCACCGGTTGCCACTCGATCTGCAGATCGGGCTTCTTGAGTTGCTTGCGCACCGCATCGGCCACGGCATGGGACATGTCCACCGCAAAACCGATGGGTTTGGAGGGACCATCCAGGTAGCTGAAGGGCACCGACGATTCACGGTAGGCCAGGGTGATCTTGCCCGAGGCCGCGATCTTGTCCAAGGTATCGGCCTGCACCAGGGCAGAACCCGTGGCCAGGGTGGCGGCAGTGAGCAGCAGGGGAATCATTTTCATGAGCAGGCCTCTTGAGGGTGTGAGGGAGGGGGTGGAAGTTGAAGGCCCAGTGTAGGAAGGGCTGAGCCAGCGGCGGTAATTCCTTTTCGCGGCATGGCCATTACAAAAGGTAATGGCCATGCCGCTGCAGCGGGAAAGTCCCAGGGGTCAGGCGGCCACGGAAGCCCATAACCACGCTGCATGGCCCTGGCCTCGATTGGCATGAGCGACGGCTTGGCGCACGCCCTACATTGACAACCGTATCGAAGCCAACAGAAAAAAGGATCGCTCATGCACATCTGTGTGCTCGGCGCCGGCATCACCGGGCTGGCCGCCGCCTATTCACTGCAGCAGGATGGCCACCGGGTGACCCTGCTCGACGCGGCCGACGCCGTGGGCCAGGGCGCCAGCGGCGGCAACGGGGCCCAGCTCAGCTACTCCTACGTGCAGCCCCTGGCAGACCCGTCGATCTGGGCTCAGTTGCCCAAGCTGCTGCTGGCCGCCGATTCGCCACTCAAGTTCCGCCTGCAGGCCGATCTGCATCAATGGGCCTGGGGGCTGAGCTTCATGGCGGCGTGCAACCGCCCGCGCTCAGAGCGCAGCACCGCCACCC
>RXJO01000479.1 GCA_003987795.1 Curvibacter sp. | reverse complement strand
CCAAGATGCTGGGCTCGCGCCTGATCCACTTCGTGCCGCGCGACAACATCGTGCAGCACGCCGAGCTGCGCCGCATGACCGTGATCGAGTACGCCCCGGACTCCAAGCAGGCCGACGAGTACCGCCAGCTGGCCACCAAGGTGCACAACAACGCCGGCAACGGCACCATCCCCACCCCCATCACCATGGACCAACTGGAAGACCTGCTGATGGAGCACGGGATCATGAAGCAGATCGACGAGTCGCAGGTCGGCAAGGCAGCCGTGGCCGCCTGAACGGCCGCCGGGCGCGGGGCGCAGGGCCCCACTGCACGAGGGTCTGCCCGCGCGCCCGTCCCCCATTGACAAACATCTAACCGGAGCTCTCCATGACCGCCACCGTTGAAGAACGCAAGGCCGCGAACAAGGCCCTGATCGAAGAAGTGCTGAAGGCCTACCCTGAAAAGATGGCCAAGCGGCGCGCCAAGCACCTGGGCACCTTCGAGGACGGCAAGCCCGATTGCGGGGTCAAGTCCAACATCAAATCCCTGCCCGGCGTGATGACGATCCGGGGCTGTGCCTATGCGGGCTCCAAGGGCGTGGTGTGGGGCCCCATCAAGGACATGGTCCACATCAGCCACGGCCCGGTGGGCTGCGGCCAGTATTCGTGGGCCGCCCGCCGCAATTACTACATCGGCACCACCGGCATCGACACCTTCGTGACGATGCAGTTCACCTCGGATTTCCAGGAGAAAGACATCGTCTTCGGCGGTGACAAGAAGCTCGACAAGATCATTGACGAGATCCAGGAACTGTTCCCGCTCAACAAGGGCATCTCGATCCAGTCTGAGTGCCCGATCGGCCTGATCGGAGACGACATCGAAGCCGTCTCCAAGAAGAAAGCCAAGCAGTACGAAGGCCACACCATCGTGCCCGTGCGCTGCGAGGGCTTCCGCGGCGTGAGCCAGTCGCTGGGCCACCACCTCGCCAACGACGCGATCCGCGACTGGGTGTTCGACAAGGTCGATCCGAACAAGCGACCCGATTTCGTCTCCACCCCGTACGACGTGGCCATCATCGGTGACTACAACATCGGCGGCGACGCCTGGGCCAGCCGCATCCTGCTCGAGGAGATGGGCCTGCGCGTGATCGCCCAATGGTCAGGCGACGGCACGATCGCCGAGCTGGAGAACACCCCCAAGGCCAAGCTCAATGTGCTGCACTGCTACCGCTCGATGAATTACATCAGCCGGCACATGGAAGAGAAGTACGGCATCCCATGGGTCGAGTACAACTTCTTCGGCCCCTCGATGATCGAGAAAAGCCTGCGCGAGATCGCCAGCCACTTCGACGACACCATCAAGGCCAACGCCGAGAAGCTGATCGCCCGCTACCGGCCGCTGATGGACGCGGTGATCGCCAAGTACAAGCCCCGCCTGGAAGGCAAGAAGGTGATGCTGTTCGTGGGCGGCCTGCGTCCGCGCCATGTGATCGGCGCCTACGAAGACCTGGGCATGGAAGTGGTGGGCACCGGCTACGAGTTCGGCCACAACGACGACTACCAGCGCACCACCCATTACGTGAAGGACGGCACGCTGATCTATGACGACGTGACCGGCTACGAGTTCGAGAAGTTCGTCGAGCAGGTCAAGCCTGACCTGGTCGGCTCGGGCATCAAGGAAAAGTACGTGTTCCAGAAGATGGGCGTGCCTTTCCGCCAGATGCACAGCTGGGACTATTCGGGTCCGTACCACGGCTACGACGGTTTCGCGATCTTTGCGCGCGACATGGACATGGCCATCTCCAGCCCGATCTGGGGCCTGACCCAGGCCCCCTGGAAAAAGGCGGCCTGAGCCCCGGGCCCACGCCAGCCCACCACCAGCGCCCCGGGTGTCTTGCGCCCGGGGTCTTCTGAACCCCCTCTCGTTTACCGGAGCCCGTCATGCCCCAATCAGCCGACAAGATCCTCGATCACGAATTGCTGTTCCGTGAGCCCGAGTACCAGGAAATCTTCCGATCCAAGAAAGAGAACTTCGAGTTCAACCACGCCGATGACACCGTCAAGCAGGTCATCGAGTGGACCAAGACCGAAGACTACAAGCAAAAGAACTTTGCCCGTGACTCGCTCACCGTGAACCCGGCCAAGGCCTGTCAGCCGCTGGGCGCCGTGTACGTGGCCAACGGCTTTCACAAGACGCTGAGCTTTGTGCACGGCAGCCAGGGCTGCGTGGCCTACTACCGCTCGCACTTCTCGCGCCACTTCAAGGAGCCGACCTCGTGCGTGAGTTCGTCGATGACCGAGGACGCCGCCGTCTTCGGGGGCCTGAACAACATGATCGACGGTCTGGCCAATGCCTACAACCTCTACAAGCCCGAGATGATCGCGGTGTCCACCACCTGCATGGCCGAGGTGATCGGCGATGACCTGGATGCCTTCATCAAGAACAGCAAGCAAAAGGGCAGCGTGCCTGAGGCCTACGACGTGCCTTTTGCCCACACGCCGGCCTTCGTCGGCAGCCACATCACCGGCTATGACAACGCGCTGCTGGGCATCTTGAAGCACTTCTGGGACGGCAAGGCCGGCACCACCGAGCCCCTGACCCGCGTGCCCGATGAGAGCATCAACTTCATCGGCGGCTTCGACGGCTTTGTGGTTGGCAACATGAAGGAGATCCGCCGCATCTTCAGCCTGTTCGGTGTGCAGGTGAATGTGCTGTGCGACCCCTCGGGCAACTGGAACACGCCCACCGATGGCGAGTTCCGCATGTACGAAGGCGGCACCACCAAGGAAGAGGTGGAGCGTGCCCTGCATGCCAAGGCCACCATCGTTTTCCAGGAGTTCTGCTGCGAAAAAACCACCAAGTTCATCCGCGATCATGGTCAGGAGGTGGTGGTGCTGAACGCTCCGGTGGGTGTGGCTGGCACCGATGCCTTCGTGCTGGCGATCTCGCGCCTCACGGGCAAGCCTGTGCCGGCCGAACTGGAGCTCGAGCGCGGCCAGTTGGTTGACGCCATGGCCGACAGCCAGGCCCACCTGCATGGCAAGCGCTACGCCTTGTACGGCGACCCCGATCAGATGCTGGGCTACACCCAGTTCCTGCTCGAGTTGGGCGCCGAGCCGGCCCATGTGGTGGCCACCAACGGCAACGAAGAATGGGCCAAGCGGGTGCAGGCCTTGTTCGACGCCTCGCCCTACGGCGCGGGCTGCAAGGTCTACCCCAAGCGAGACCTGTGGCACCTGCGCTCGCTGCTGTTCACCGAGCCGGTGGACTTTCTGATCGGCAACACCTACGGCAAGTACCTGGAGCGTGACACCGGCACCCCGCTGGTGCGCATGGTGTTTCCGATCTTTGACCGCCACCACTACCACCGCTACCCCACCTGGGGCTATGACGGCGGCCTGCGTGTGCTGGTGACCCTGCTTGACGAGTTCTTCGAGACCCTGGACGCCAATACCAACGTGGCTTCCAAGACCGACTACTCGTTTGACATCATCCGCTGATGGTGTGTGCAGTGGGCCACCCCTGAAGGGTGGCCCCTGAGCCTTGGCCCCCGCTCGTACAGGAGTCGCCCCATGAACCCCCAGATCACCCCTGTGAAGACCACCCTGGACGGGCGCCGCGTCGAAGTCATCGACGGGCAGCTTTGCCTGGACGGCGTGCCCGAGACCACCGTGCTGGTGCCCTTGAGCGAGCACCCCAACCGCCAGGCCATCGCCCGGCTCATGCCCGAGGCGGCCTATGTGGCTGGCCGCCTGCCGCTCACGCTCAGCGAAGCCGCCACCGCCCAGGGGGCCCTGACGCAGGCGCAGCGCCGCTTCGACGCCAGCCCGTCGGGCATCAACCAGCGCATCCGGCGGGCCTTGTGGGCCAAGGCCGAGGCTGATGGGGTGGAGTGAAACCCGCCATGATCTACATCCTCGAACGTGCCGCTGATGCCGCTGCTGGCGCGTCGGCCCAGGCCCGGGTCGAACCACGGGCCTGGTTCGCCTACGACGAGGTCGACCTGGCCCGCAAGGTAGCGGCCACCGATGCGCTGCAACCCTGGGAGATCTACGATTGCCAGAGCGCCCGAGAGTGGCTGGAGTTGCTGGCCGAGCTGCCCCCAGGGCCCGAGGCCGAGGCGCGCTTTCCGGCGCTGTGCGCCCTGGGTCGTCGCCATGGCTATGACACCCCCTTGTACCGCGCCGACCATCTGCTGGGCCGTGGCATGCTGCAGCCTGAGCCGGTGAGTCTGCGCCAGGCCCTCCAAGCGGCGCTGGACGCCCGTCCGGGGTGGACCACTGTCTACTGGAGTGATGAGCAGGCCCTGTGCGCCTTCGAAGGTGGTGACCCGGCGCTGACGGGGCCCGAGCACTGGCATGCCCGCCGGGCCCTGTATCAGCAGTTGGTGGCACTCGAAGTGCTGGCCGACAACCAGTAGGGCCCGGCCGTGCTGGCGCTGATGCAACTGGCCATCTTGCAGTCGGGTGGCCGCACCCTGGCCCTGTTGCTGCGTGAGCTGCAGGATGAGGATGAACTGTTTGCCAGCCCCAACACCCTGGCCGAGGTCGAGCAGCAATTGCTGATCATGGCCCAGACCCTGTCGCACTTGCCTGATGCCCTGCAACTGAACTTGCCCCAGCTGGACTGGCAGGGCTGGGGCGCCCTGCAGACCCTGCTGGAGCAGCCGGGCAGTGCGCGCCGCGAGGCGGTCTGGTACGCCCTGAAGGCCCTGGTGCCTGCCACGCTCGACATGCTGCACCAGCTGCGGCAGCGTCATCCGGTGTGGTTCGACATGAAGCTGTGAGCGCACCATGAACGGCACGGGCCAGGATCTGATCCGCCTTTCGCTGTCTGCGGCGCAGAGCCAGGCTGCGGGCCTGGACGCGCAGGATCTGGCCTGGATGAGCTGTCTGGTGCAGATGGACCGGCTGGAGCAGCTCAGCCCCGAGCAGCGCGGCCAAAGCCTTTGCCGCGCCCTGATGGCACCGTATCCGAGGGGCTTTTTTGAGGCGTTGCGGGCCTGTGGCGGCTTGAAGCGCTTCCTGCCCGAGCTGGATCTGCTGTTCACCCAAGCCCTGCCTGACAGCGGCATTGGCACGGCGGCGCCGAACTTGGGCGAGGCGCAGTTGCGCGTGCTGGGCTGCCTGGCCGCCAGCGGGGCACCGCTGGCGCAGCGCCTGGCCGGATTGCTGCACCGCATTGGCTGGGCCCAGACCGAGGGCGGGCAGTGGGGCTACCGGCGCCTGCTGGCGCGCCCGGGAGCGGTCGCGCAGGCCGCCCTGGCCGCACTGTGCGAACGCATGCACCTGCCCGAACCTTCGCTGCAGCTGTGCCGACTGCTGATGCAGTACCGCGATCCCTTGCTGCACCTGGCCGACGGCGAGCCCGAAACCGTGCTGCAACTGCTGCTGGCGCTGGGCCCATCTCAGTCGCCCGAGCGGCCGGGCCCAGGTCAGCCAACCCCCTCTCTGGGCATCTTGCTGTACCTTTGCCAGCTTGAGCACGAGGCCGTCACCGGTCGAGTCGGCGCCCGCTTGGTGCAGGCCCGCTGGTGGCAGCGCATGCAGACCGCTCTGTGGGCCGTGCCGGTACCGAAGCCCGGCGTGTCGCATGAGCTCGCGTGGTGGCAGGCCCAGCTGGATCGTCTGAACCAGATATTGCAGCATGACCTGCCCATGCCGACCCACCAACGGCCACCCTCCACCTGAAGGTGGCCTCTCCTGTGATCCCCTGGGCTCGCCGAGCCACGCATTCTGACCTGTCCATCATGAACACCCTGCACTACGACATCGAAACATTTCTGGCCCATTCCATCCAGCTGGAGAGCGAGGCAGCCCGCCGTTTCGGCGAATTGGCCGACGCCATGCAAAGTGCCGGCAACCGTCCGGTGGCCCGCCTGTTCAGGCGCCTGGCCGACTACTCGCTGCTGCACCTGCAGGATGCCCGGGCTCGCGCGGGCTACCGCCAATTGCCTGTGCTGAAAGCCGAAGATTTCAGTTGGCCCGGCCTCGAAAGCCCCGAGGCCGCCGCCATCTGGGCTGCCGACCCTCAACTGGGGCCCGAGCAGGCCCTGCAGGTGGCTTTGCAGGCCGAGACCTCAGGTCGCGACTTCTACCAGCAGGTACTCGACACCACCACCGATCCCGAGATCCGCACCCTGGCTCGCGAATTTGTCGACGAGGAAAGTGCGCACGTGCTCGAGCTGCAGCGCTGGGCGGATCTGCAGCGGGCGGGGCTGCCGTTGCCGGTGGAGGGTTGAGGTGCGACCGAAGTACGCGTTCCGTTTTGCCGTGCCGAGCCCCGATAGGCTGGGGTTTCGAAGCGATTGTTTCGATTTTCACGCTGAGGCTCAACTGCACATCGTTCGCCTCGCAGGCGTGGATCTGCAGGGCCTCATACTGGCTGTTTCGACACGGCCTCAGCGCGTGAATGGGCCAGGCCCCGCCGCGGCATCGGGTGTTTCCAGTGAGAAGACACAATCGAAGTATTTCTCTGCCTCGCTCCACGGCGCGTTTTCCTTCCACAAGGTCAGCATGGCGCGGCTGGCGTCCACGACGCTTGGGCTGACCTGCAAGGTTTGACGGCCCAGTGCCTTGAATGTGTCTTCATGGTCGTGCAGGCTGCCCACCTGCCCCGCGTAACTGTAGAACTGGCGGATCTTGCCGGGCTGTGCAAATCGCGGTATCGCTTCGCATGCGGCTCCGGTCTCAGGGGCCCGCCCGGCATGGGCCTGCGAAAAGCTGTCCTGGAGCATGTGCAGCAGAACACCCACAGCCACCTGGTCGAGGTCCTTGCGGACTTCGACGATACCGGTGGCCAACAGATTGGTGGCCGTCATGTCGCCGGGGAAGTAAGGCTTCAGTGGGGTTATGTCGAGGGTTCTTATGAAATGGTCGGTCGGAATCGACCTTGTCGCCACACCCCACAGGAACTGCGCCCACATGCGCATGCGTTGCTGGGTCTCAGTGGCAGTTTCTCCGTCGTATGCGGCCATCGAATGGAAGAACTGCAGGTCACCGAAATGCGATCGGTACAACAAATAGTCGCCTGGGCCGAATGCCGGCTCACCGGGTCGGCTCGCCATCCGCTGCTTGGCAGTCTTGTCAGCATCAGAGAATAGCCCCTTCCAGCACTTGGGCTGCGCAGTTGAACGCAGCGTGACACTGGGATCGCAGTCCGCAATGCGTGGTGGTGACGCGCGGTTCAGTGCAAATGGCGGATCGTCAGGCCAGCGCACGCCATACAGAAGCACCTGGTGGGCTCGGACGGTTTCAGTGGTCAGGCATTCTTTTTCGGCGCCTGGCTGAGCCATGCAGTCAAGGGCGTTGAGGGTGATGGCCTCGTGAACCGGGCTTTTGATCATGGGAAGCGCATTGCCCACCAGCCATTGTCCGAGGCTGTCGATGAGCTGATTGCTGCCCAGGCTTGAGAGCTTTCGGTCGACGTCGCTGATGCGGGGCAGAACCTGAAAAGCTGGAGCGACAGAGGGCCCCAGCGAGGCTATCACCCATGCGATGGCCAGGCAACGTTTCAGATGGGCTTTTGCCATGATGAAGGTCCTCCGTTCAGGTGTGGGGCCCTCTTTTTGACAGGGCTTGCGGTCCGGATTTCATCCTAAGCGAAAGGTGGCTTGACCTTGCGGCTTGTCTTGATGGCAGGCTTGCTGTGGCGCTCTGTGGTGAACGTGTGCGGGCAAATTGCGCTAGATCACGCCTCAAGTGATCTTGAACACCGTCCGCACCGTCTTGCCGCCCGCCTTGTGCTCGTAGGCGGCCCACTGCTTGATGCCTTTGACCAGCACGTCCCCGCTCACGTCACGCACCACCTTGCCGGCTTTGCGCTGGGCGGTCACCCAGTCCTGGATGTGAGGGTGGAAAGTGCCTTCGGGGCCGCTGGGGATCAGCAGGTGCTTGCCGGCCACCTGGCCGGCGGGGGTGACGGTGAGTTCGGTGGCGGGCATGGTGGTGTGAGCAACGCTGGGAGCTGAGGAAAGGTCGCCATTCTAGGGGTGGCCGTCAGCCGGTCGCCTTGTGTCGCAAACCCTTCAATTGCTTCAAAACGCTCATGACAAGGGCCCTCGTCGCTGGGCGGGACGGGGTGTCGGGCGCTGGGGCAGGGGGTATTTGTGCGCTTTGTCGCTGGCACCGAATCTGCAAAGAGGGGCTACCCACCCCACCGTTGTCAGGAGTGCCCCATGTCTGTCTCGCTCAAAGCGAAAATTGCCGAAGTGTTCGATGAGCCCGGTTGCGACAAGAATCAGGGCAAGAGTGAGAAGGAGCGCAAGAAGGGCTGCACCAAGCAGCTGTCGCCGGGCGCTGCCGCAGGGGGCTGCGCTTTCGATGGTGCCAAGATCGCACTGCAGCCGATCGCCGATGTGGCCCACCTCGTGCATGGCCCGATCGCCTGTGAGGGCAACTCTTGGGACAACCGGCATTCGGCGTCCTCAGGCTCGCAGATCTACCGAACCGGCTTCACCACCGACATCCATGAGCTCGATGTGATCTATGGCGGCGAGAAGCGACTGTTCCGCAGTGTGCGCGAGATCATCGAGAAGTTCGATCCGCCCGCGGTGTTCGTGTACCAGACCTGTGTGACGGCGCTGATCGGCGACGACATCGAGGCGGTGTGCCAGCGCGCCAGCGCCAAGTTCGGCAAGCCGGTGATCCCGGTCAATGCGCCGGGCTTTGCCGGCCCCAAGAACCTCGGCAACAAGCTGGGCGCCGAAGCCTTGCTCGACTACGTGATCGGCACCCGCGAGCCGGAATACACCACGCTGCTCGACATCAACATCATCGGTGAATACAACCTGGTCGGCGAGCTGTGGCAGACCCGGCCGTTGCTGGAGGCGCTGGGCATCCGGGTGCTGTCGTGCATCTCGGGCGATGGCCGCTACAACGAGATCGCCACCGCCCACCGTGCCAAGGTGAACATGATGGTGTGCTCCAAGTCGATGATCAATGTGGCCACCCGCATGGAGCAGCGCTACGGCATCCCGTATTTCGAGGGCTCGTTCTACGGCATCAGCGACATGAGCGACACCCTGCGCCAGATCGCCACGCTGCTGGTGCGTCAGGGCGCCGACGCCGAACTGCTGGAGCGAACCGAGCGCCTGATCGAGGTGGAAGAGGCCCGGGCCTGGAAGCGCATCGCCGCCTACAAGGCCCGCCTGAGCGGCAAGCGGGTGCTGCTGATCACCGGCGGCGTCAAGTCGTGGTCGGTGGTGTCGGCCCTGCAGGAGGCGGGGCTGGAGATCGTGGGCACCAGCGTCAAGAAGAGCACCCGTGAAGACAAGGAAAAGATCAAGGAGATCATGGGCGACGACGCCCACATGATCGACGACATGACCCCGCGTGAGATGTACAAGATGCTGCGCGAGGCACGGGCCGACATCATGCTGTCGGGTGGGCGTTCGCAGTTCGTCGCCCTGAAGGCCCGCATGCCCTGGCTCGACATCAACCAGGAGCGCCACCACCCCTATGGTGGCTACGAGGGCATGGTGGAGCTGGTGCACGAGATCGACCGGGCCCTGTTCAACCCGGTGTGGCAACAGGTGCGTATCCCGGCGCCCTGGGGCGACGACGGCGAGACGCTGGGGGCTGTTGCCGTGCCGGCATCGCTTCCGTCATCCCCTCCGACGCCGGCCCAGCAATACCTGAGCGATGTGGCCGCGAGGTCATTGGGCCTCAGCGCCGAAGAGATCCCTGTCTGAGCCCTAGTAAGCCTGCTGCCTTCCCCCATCCACCCAGCCGGAGAGCCCGCCATGGCCAAGGTCGTCGAGTCGAAGAAAGCCTGCACCGTCAACCCGCTCAAGATGAGCCAGCCCCTGGGCGCCAGCCTCGCCTTTCTGGGGCTGGCCGATTGCATGCCTGTGATGCATGGCTCGCAGGGCTGCACCTCGTTCGGTCTGGTGCTGCTGGTGCGTCATTTCAAAGAGGCCATACCGTTACAGACCACGGCCATGAACGAGGTGACCACCATCATGGGTGGCTATGACAACCTGGTCACGGCCCTGCTCAACATCCGCAAGCGCGCTGCGCCGCGTCTGATCGCCATCTGCTCCACCGGGCTGACCGAGACCAAGGGCGATGATGTGGAGGGCTTTCTGGTCACCGCGCGCCAGCGCCACCCTGAACTGGCCGACACCGAGATCGTCTACGTCTCCACCCCCGACTACGTGGGCGCCTTCGAGGACGGCTACCGCCTGGCTCTGGCGGGCCTCGTGCAGCAGTTGGTCAAGCCACTGCCGGTGCAGACCCGGCAGGTGACCTTGTTGCCCGGCAGCCACCTCTCGCCTGGCGACATCGATGAGTTGCGCGAGATCATCGAAGCCTTTGGCCTGCAGCCCGTGGTGCTGCCCGATCTGTCGGGCTCGCTGGACGGCCACATCGCGCCCGATTGGCGTGGCACCACCCTGGGCGGCACGAGTCTGGAGGACATCCGTGCCACCGGGGCCTCGGCGTTCACCCTGGGGGTGGGCGAGCAGACCCGGCAGGCGGCCCAGGCCCTGCAGGACATCGCCGGCACGCCCTTCGAGGTGTTCGAGCGCCTGACCGGGCTGGAACCCAACGACCGTTTTCTGCTGCGCCTGTCGCAATTGTCAGGCCAGCCGGTGCCGGCTCGTCTGCGTCGCCAGCGCAGCCAGTTGCTCGATGCCATGCTCGACGGGCACTTCTATACCGGCGGCATCCAGGTGGCCCTGGGCGCCGAGCCCGACCTGCTGCTGGCCGTGGGCGCCTTGCTGCACGAGATGGGTGCCGAGTTGAAGGTGTGCATCAGCACCACCGCATCGCCTGCCCATGCCTTGCTGCCGGCCGCCGAAGTGCTGTTGGGCGACCTGGAAGATCTGGAGCGCCTGGCTGTCGACTGCGACGTGCTGATCACCCATTCGCACGGCCGCCAGGCAGCCGAGCACCTGGGCAAGCCGCTGTGGCGGGTGGGATTTCCGATGTTCGACCGGGTGGGCAACTCGCATCGGCGCATGGTGGGCTACCGGGGCACCATGAACCTGATCTTCGAGATCGCAAACCTGATGATCGAGCATCTGCCTCACCACCATGCCGGTGACTGGCCCCTGAGCCCCGAGGCCCAACGCGCCGCCAGTCGCAGCTCGCCGAGCTCCGTTTCGCTGGCTTCCATGACCACCGCTGTGCATCAGGTACCACCGCCGGCCCAGGCCTGCAGTTTCTGAGCCCCATCCATCGCCCCTCACGGAAGAACAGGAGTACCCCATGAAAGTCGCTTTCGCCACCCAGGACAAGGTCCGCGTGGACTCCCACTTCGGCTGGGCCAAAAGCATTCTCTGCTATGACGTGACGCCCGAGGGCTCGCGCTTTGTCGAGGCCTTCGACTTCGACGGCAAGCTGGAAGAAGACGGCGACGAAGACAAGCTGGCCCCCAAGCTCGAAGCCATCAAGGACTGCGCCATCCTCTACGTGGCAGCCATCGGAGGCTCAGGGGCCGCGCGCGTGGTGGCGCTGAAGATCCATCCGATCAAGGTGCCCCAGCCCGAGGTGATCGACGACATCCTGCTGAAGCTGCAGGAGGTGCTCAAGGGAACGCCACCGCCCTGGCTGCGCAAGGCCCTGAGCAAGGACCAGCCGCGCGCACACGATTTTGATGATGAACTCGATGAGGTCCAACATGGCTGAAACCACTTCCTCCATTCCCGAGGCCACCGCACCAGCGGATGACGCCGCCTTTCTGAGCCAGCCCTTCGTGCAGCAACTGATCAAGCAGTTGCGCGCCCAGGACACCCATGGCGCCTGGGACGGCAAGTCCGATCTGCAACTGCTGCGCCCCTACATCCTCACCCCCGAGGAACGCCGGGCCCTGCCCATTCTCGGCGACCCCGACCCCGAGATCCTGTGGCGGCTCGACATCTTCTTCAACGCGATCGCGGTGGCCATTGAACGCGAGACCGGCCAGATGGTGTCGCCCATGATGAAGATGAGCCACGAGGGCTTTGGCCGCATGGTGCTGCTGGCCGGCCGGCTGGTGGTGGTCAACAAGCAGTTGCGCGATGTGCACCGCTTCGGCTTTCCGTCCTTGGCCAAGCTGGCCGAGGCGGGCGGCAAGTTCCTCGACGAGGCCATCACCATGATCCGCACCTATCCGGCCGTGGCCCAGTACGGCGCCTGAGGCCGCGCCTTCATCCCAATCTCCATTCCAGACCATGACCACACCCGACCCCCGCGCGGATGAGCTCAAAGCGCGCATCAAGAAGCTCAATGCCCAGGCCACCCAGGCCAAGATGGATCTGCACGACTTGTCCGAAGATTTGCCCACCGGCTGGGAGCGCATCCTGGAGGTGGCCCAGCGTTGCCATCGAGCCCATGCCGACCTGATGGAGGCCCGCCGCGAGGCGGCCCAGGCCATCACCTGACCCCGCCTGGAGACCCCCATGAGCGAACACTTTCAGGTCACCTTGCCCAGTGGCGCGCAATGGACCCCGACCTTCGTGGCCAGCCTCGACGAGGCCAAGTGCATCGGCTGCGGGCGCTGCTTTCGAGTCTGCCCGCGCGGTGTGCTGGAGCTGGTGGGCTTGGACGAGGACGGTGAGCGCATCCACCTGGCCGGCGATGACGACGACGAGGACGATGAATACGAGAAGAAGGTCATGACCATCGCCCATCAGGAGCTCTGCATCGGCTGCACCGCCTGCGCCAAGATCTGCCCCAAGAAGTGCTACACCCACGCCGCTGCACCGGCGTGAGCCTGGCCGGTTTGCCCATGGACACTTACCGAACCCTGCTGCTGTCGTGTGCCACGACCGATCCGCTGGCGCCCGCCGCCCTGGCCCTGGCCGGCGTGCTGGATCAGGCCTGGCAGGCCCACGGCCTGACCTGGCTGCCCCTGAGCGGCCTGGATGCAGAGCCCACCCGCCTGGCGCTGCTGCGCTGGTTCCCAGGCGCTGACCAGCGACTGGGCCTCGATTGGTCTGCCCTGGCACAGGCTCACCGGCCTGAGCCCCGGCAGGACGAGGTCGACGACCTGCTGGCCTTGCTGCGCGAGCACATGGCCCCTGATGCCGGCACCCACTCCGAGCGCGAGGCGGTGGCCTATGCCATCGCCTGCGCATGCCTGGGCAACAACCACCTCTGGCAGGACCTGGCGCTGCCCTCCAGGGCCGAGCTCTCGGCGCTGATCTCGACCTGGTTTCCCACCTTGGCGGCGTTGAACCATCAGAACATGAAGTGGAAGAAGTTCTTATACAAGCAGCTCTGTCTGCGCCACGAGCTTTTCATCTGCCGGGCACCCAGCTGTGCGGTGTGTGCCGATCAGGCGGCGTGTTTCGGGCCGGAGTAGGGGGCAGGCGTCAGCCCGGCTGGAGCCGTCCCGTCCAATGAAGGGCGGGGTGACCTAGCCGCTCAGCATGGACGGCTGCTGCGAAAAGCCGAGTTGTGGCACGCCTCGACAGGTCCACAGACTCACGGCAGTGTCAGCTCCAGCCCGAGCGTGCGGGCCAGATCGAAGGTGACGAGCCCCAGGCCCAGCAGCGACAGCACGAACACCGCCGCCACCTTGCCGCTGGCGCGCAGCACGGCGCCGGCTTCGGGTGCCTTCTGCTTCTTGCCCTGGTCGTAATGCCACTTGATGGCAAAGAACATGCCGATTCCGAGCACGAGGACCTTGAAGGTCACGAGCACGACAGGGATCCAATCCAACATTTGATGAGTCTTTCCAGGCTATGGAGGGGGGATTATCGCTGTTGACCTGCTACGCCGTGCCCAGAGGTCGGTTCGTCGGCCAGGCGCTGGGGGCTGGCAAGTCATGATGGACGACGCCAGCCTTTGTCGGCGGGGTGGAGCCCAGTGTCAGGCATGGGGTTTGCAATGCCGTGTTGACCTATGTAGTCAGCTACATAAACAAGACAGGTTCTGTGCCAACCCCGACAAAGCCGACACGCCATGAACACCACCGCACCCCGGATCAGCCCCTCGACCCGTGAAATTGCCGGCCAGCCTGCAGCCGATGGAACCGCTGCCGAGCTGCACGGTGAGCGCGATCGGCCCTGCTCGCACGCCTGCTACCAGACCTTGGCATGGCCGCGGGGGGCGGGGGGCATGGCCGGCACTCCAGGGGGAGGCGCACTGCGTCAACGTCTGCCGCAACTGCCTCAGCCATCGCACCGCCTGCTGGCCTTGTGCCATGAGGTGGGGCTGCGTCGGCTGGTGGCCCTGCACATGGCCAGGCTGCGCAACACGCCCTTGTTTGCCCAGGCCGGGCCGTGTTTTGACTGCGTGGCACAGCGTGTGGCCGATTTCGTGGTCGAGTCCTGCGGCGGGCCCCTGTATTACAGCCAACGTCACAGTCGCCTGCAGGCCGGGCACGGCCTGCCACTGCTGCTGGATGCGCCGGGCCGTGAGTTGTGGCTGGTCCAACTTTGGCATGCGATGGACGAGGCCGCTCTGACGCCTGCGCTGCAGGCGGACTACTGGAACTGGGCCGAACCGCTGTCGGTGCACCTGCTGGCGCCACAGGCCCGGCACGCCGGCCTCAGTCGCTACCCCTATGACACGGTGCGCAGCTGGTTTCTCAGCGCGTCAGGCCAGAGGGCCTGAGCGGCCCGTTTCTTGCGCTGCGCTCAGCCAACCCGGGTCTCGATCCTTCTTCGCGTCGGGTCTGCCGTGCCGATGCCTCCATCAGAAAGCGTGCCTGTGTCGTCTTTGTCGTCAATGTCATCTTTGTCGCCCATGCCTGAGGTACTGCATCACGCACCGCTCCTGCCTGCGCCGGGCCTGACCCGCCTGGGCGTTTTCCTCAACGTCGAAGACCCGCACCACGACCCGGCAGTTGCCTTGCATGAGCTCGTGCAGACCGCGGTGTCGGCCGAGGCTCAGGGCTACGAGTCGGTGTGGCTGGCCGAACACCACCACAACGGCTTTGCCATCGGCAGCGCCCTCACCGTGCTGTTGGGGCACATCGCGGCGCTGACCACGCGGATTCGCCTGGGCACCGGGGCGGCCTTGTTGCCCTTGAATGATCCGGTGCGCATCGCCGAGCAGGTGGCCACGCTGGATCTGCTCAGCCGGGGACGCATCGAGTTCGGTGTAGGGCGCGGTGGTCCCTTCCCGGACCAGTACCGCCAGGTGGGCCTGGCCTCGCCCGATGAGGCGCGCGCCCGCATGCATGAGGCATTGGCCTTGATCCGGTGCCTGTGGGCCGGCCAGGACGGTCGCGGAGTCGACTTTGAGGGCCGCTTCCACCGGGTCAGGGGCATGCGCCTGGAGCCCAAGCCTTTGCAGCGCCCCGTGCCGGTGTGGCTGGCCAGCCTCAGCCCAGACTCGTGCGAACAGGCTGCCGTGCACGGTGACGGGCTGATGGCCACGCCGTCGTCCGATCTGGGGCAGGTGGCCCAGGTGGTCCAGGCGCAACGCGCGCTGCGTGGCGATTTGCGCTTTGCGATCGCACGCTTCTTCCACTGCGAGGCCGATCAGGGACAGGCGCTGGCACGTGGCCTGGCCGGGGTGCGCGCCTACCCGGTGGAGATGGGGGTGCAGTTTGCGCCGGGCAGGCGCCCGCCCATGTTCGAGCCCGACGCATCGGATCGGGTGATCCTGGCCAATGCCGTGATCGGGGACCCTGCCCATTGCCTGGTGCAGGTGCAGCGTCTGCAGGCCTTGCTGGGACCTCATCTGTTGCTGCTCAAGCCCGCGGCCCATGAGCCTGCCCAGGCCCGCGCGGCCCTGGGCCTGTTCATGTCGGAAATGCGACAAAAGGGCCTGACCCCCGGTGCCGGCACGGCATCCGAAAGATGGCATGGCTGATTCAACCCTGCTCAGTGGCGAACTGAGGCTGGCCGGCCGGCTCGACGGGCGCTTTTTCGAACTCTTGGAAGCCCTGCAGGCCACCGGCTCGATCAACCGTGCGGCCCGCGCTGCGGGCTACACCTACAAGGGCGCCTGGCTGATCCTCGAAGCGGCCGCCAGCCTGGCCCACGAACCCCTGGTGGAGCGCGTGGTGGGCGGGCGAGGCGGGGGTGGGACACGTCTCACGCCGGCTTCGCTCGGCCTGCTGGCCGCCTGGCGCCAACTGCAATCCCGACAGGCCAGCTTCCTGCGCGAGCAGGAGGCCTGGCTCACCCAGCAACCGGCACTTGCCGGACTTTTGAGGAGCTTTTCCATGAAGACCACCGCCCGCAACCAGTTTTCCGGCAGCATCACAGCCATTGAGACTGGCCCCGTCACCACCCAGGTCTGCGTGCAGATCGCGGGCGGCCATGAGGTGGTGGCCACCCTGACCAGCAAGGCGGCCGAACGCCTGAAGCTGGCCTTGGGCAAGGCCGCCATTGTGATGATCAAGTCGTCGGCCGTGGTGCTGGTGACCGACTTCGGGGGCTACGCGCTGTCGGCCCGCAACCAGTTCGCGGGCACGCTGTCGCGGGTGGAGCGCGGCGCCGTCTCATCGTTGGTGGTGTTGACCCTGCCTGGCGGCATGCACCTGACCGCCAGTGTCACCAACGATGCGGTGGACGCCCTGGCCCTGCAGGTGGGGCAGGCCGCCACGGCGGTGTTCAAGGCCTACTCGGTGATGGTGGCTGTGGCGGTGGATTGAGCACCGGGCAGGGCACCCGGTCGCCAGCGCCGGGCTGAGCTTTGCCATCTTCGGAGCCCGGGCCCCGATGCCATGGCGACGGCGTATAAAGGCGCTGTCTGCCCGTCCGGCAAGGAGCCCCCATGATCCACGGTTTTCTGCAATTGCTGGCCTTTCAGGCCTTGGGCGAGCTTTGCAGCCGCTTTGCACTGCCCTTCATTCCCGGGCCGGTGCTCGGTCTGGTGCTCTTGCTGGTCTATCTGGGCTGGCGCGGCAGCGTGCCGGCCAGCATCGATCTGGTGGGCAGCGGCATCCTGCAGCACCTGGGCCTGTTGTTCATCCCGGCCTCGGTGGGCGTGATCATGTACCTGCCCTTGCTCGGAGCCAACGCCTTGGCCCTGGGCTTGGCGCTGGTGCTCAGCGTGATGGCCACCATCGCGGTCACGGCGCTGGTGCTCAAGGCGGCGGCCCGCACCCGGCCGGAGGATGAACATGCGCCCTGATCTGCCCCCCATCCACGAGATCTGGGTCTACCTGGCCGGCAGCCCGCTGTTTGCCCTGCTGCTCACCCTGGGGGCCTATGCCTTCGGCCTGTTCTGCTACGAGCGCAGTCGGCGCAACCCCTTGGCCAATCCGGTGCTGTTGGCCCTGCTGGTGGTGGCCCTGGGCCTGTACCTGGCCGACATGCCCTATGCCCGCTATTTCGAGGGCGCCCAGTTCGTGCACTTCCTGCTGGGCACGGCCACGGTGTCGCTGGCGATTCCGATCTACAAGAGCTGGGCCTCCTTGCGTGGGCGCTTCGGGGTGCTGCTGTTGGCGCTGGCCGCCGGCGGGATGTGCTCGATCGCCGTCGCGGTGGGGGTGCTCACCCTGTTCCATGCCGATGCCACCCTGGTGCGTGCGATGTTTGCCAAATCGGTCACCGCGCCGATTGCGATGGGCATGGCCGAGCGCATCGGCGCCTCGCCCACCTTGACGGCGGTGTTTGCCGTCAGCACCGGCATCCTGGGCGCCGTGTTGGGGCGGTATGTGCTCAATGCCTGCCGGGTGACTGCGTGGTGGCAGCGCGGCTTCGCGCTGGGGGTGGCCGCGCACGGCATCGGCACCTCGCGGGCCTTCAGTGTGCACCCGGCCGCCGGCACCTATGCCAGCCTGGGCATGGGCCTGCACGGCATCCTGGGGGCCACCTTGATCCCGGTGGTGCTGCGCTGGGTGGCGACTTGAGGGGGTGCGGGCGCTGACCCTGCGGGTGGGCGCCTGGTTGGGGTCGGGGGGCGCCATGCCGTGGTCTCGGCCGGAGGGTCGGCTGGAGTCGATCGGCGCCTGTCGTTTTTCGCCAAGCGCATTGGTCAATCCAGCCATTGGCGCACAGGTCGGTGCTGCCTACGCTTGGCGCTCGAACCCTCCGATCGACCCTTCACCCGAGTAGCGACCACTGTGTACCTGACCCAAGGCCTGCACCGTTCACTGCAGCGACACCCCGACAAGCCCGCCCTGCGCCATGTCGATGACCAAGGCGGTGTGCGCGAGCATGCTTTTGCCGATCTGCTGCGCGACACGGCTCGCCACGCGGCGGCGCTGCAGGCCCGCGGCGTGCAGGCCGGCGACCGTGTGGCCCTGCTGGCCCCCAACCACGATCTGCTGGTGCGGGCCTTGTTTGCCTGTTGGTGGATGGGGGCGGTGGCCTGTCCCTTGAACGTGCGCTGGAGCGCCCCCGAACTGGCCTATGCCTTGAGTGACAGCGGCGCCAGTCTGCTGGTGGTCGATGAAACCCTGGCGGGGCTGGTGCGTGGGCTGCCGGTTAGTGCGGTCGATTTCGGGCAACTGGCCCGAGAGGCTGCGGCCCTGCCGGTGCTGCCCGATGTGCGCGCAGGCGGTGATGCCTTGGCCGCCATTCTCTACACCGGGGGCACCACAGGCCGCTCCAAAGGGGTGATGCTCAGCCACGCGAACTTCTGGACGGCCTCGATGACGCGGGGCGCTGAATTGAACAACGCCCCCGACTCGGTCTCGCTGCTGGTGGCGCCCTTGTTCCATGTGGCGGGGCTGGGCCGGCTGGTCGGTCAGACCCTGGTCGGGGGCACCTGCGTCACCATGGCGCATTTCAAGCCGCCAGCGGTGCTGGCGGCCATCGAGCGGCATGGCATCAGCGACATCATCGTGGTGCCCACCATGCTGCAATCGCTGTTGGACGACCCGGGCTTTGGGCCCGAGCGCGTGCGCAGCCTCGACCGCATCGCCTTCGGTGCCGCCCCCATGCCGCCCGACCTGCTGGAGCGGGCACTGCAGGCCTGGCCCGATGCCGAATTCTTCCAGGCCTATGGGCTGACCGAGACCGCCGGCGCGGTCTGCATCAACCTGCCTGACAACCATCGCAACCCCGAAGCGCTGGCTCAGGGCCGTCTGAACTCGGTCGGCCGCGCGGGGCTGGGGGCCGAGATCCTGATCGTCGATGAAACCGGCCGTGAACTGCCGCCAGGGCAGGTCGGGCAGATCATCGTGCGCGGCCCCATGGTCACCCGGGGCTACTGGCGCCAGCCCGAGGCCAGCGCCGAGGCCCTGCGTGAGGGCTGGTTGCACACGGGCGATGCCGGGCGCATGGACGAGCAGGGCTATCTGTTCATCGTGGACCGCCTCAAGGACATGATCATCTCGGGCGGCGAGAACATCTACTGTGCCGAGGTCGAGAGCGTGCTGCGAGCCCATCCCCTGGTCTCGCAGGCCGCGGTGATCGGTCGCCCGGACCCTCATTGGGGCGAGGTGGTGCATGCCGTTCTGGTGCTGGTTGACGGCGCTGAGGCCGAGCAATTGCCGCTGCCCGCCTTGCGCGACTGGTGCCATGAGCGCCTGGCCGGCTACAAATGCCCGCGTGGTCTGAGCCATGTGCCGGCGCTGCCGCTGTCGGCCGCAGGCAAGGTGCTGAAGACGGTGCTGCGCCAGCAGTTGGCAGCATGAGCGCGCCGACCCGGCCCGTGGCCGTGCCCGACCCGCGGCAGATCTTCAGCCAGGTCCCTTTCATGGCCTGGCTGCAGATGGAGCGTGAATACTCGCGCCATGGCAAGGCCCGGCTGGCCATCGACGCCCGGGAGGAACTGGGCAATGTCATCGGCGCGGTGCATGGTGGCGTGGTGGTGACCCTGCTGGACGTGGCCATGGCCAGCGCAGCGGTCTCCCACCGGGATTTCCAGTGCACCGCGGTCACCCTCAACCTCAACACCAGTTTTGTTGAGCCCGGTCGGGGCCGCCTGGTGTGCGACGGCGAGCTGCTGAGTTGCGACGAGCAGGTGGCCACCTGCCGGGCGGTGGTGACCGATGTCGAGGGGCGGGTGGTGGCCCGGGGGCAGGGCAGCTTCCGCTACCTGCCCTTGCCGACGGTGTCGGCCACGGTGCCTGAGCCCCAGCAAGCGCCACCGCCATGAATCGTTTTCCGTTCGACCACAAGACCAGGAGACACCCATGAACCTCAACTCCCACCGGCTCCGCCGACGTCAATGGCTCGCGGGCCTGTCAGCCCTGGGGCTGGCGGCCCTCGGGCCGCGGGCCGGGGCGGCCGAGCGATTTCCGACCAAGCCCATCCAACTGGTACTGCCCTTTCCGCCGGGCGGCTCGTTCGACCCGGTGTTCCGTGCGCTGGCCGAGGCCGCCTCGCGCGAGTTGGGCCAGCCGGTGGTGCTGATGCACCAGCCCGGCGCTGGCGGGGTGGCCGGCACGGCCAACCTGGCCCGCATCGCCGAGGGCGACGGCTACACGATCGCCGTCATGCACAACTCGGTCATTCGCGCGCCGCTGGTGCAGCGCGTGAGCTGGGACCCGCTCAAGGACTTCACCTACCTGGGCGGCTTTCTCGGGTTGGTCACCGGTGTGTGCGTGGCGCGCGACGCGCCCTGGAAGACCTTCAACGACCTGATGGCCGATGCCAAGGCCCGGCCCGGCGCCATCAGCTGGGGCAATGTGGGGGCCATCAGCATCAACCGCATCACGGCCGAGCGCCTGGCCCGCGGCGCGGGCACCTCCTTCAACATGGTGTCGTTCAAGGGCGGTGCCGAGGCTTTCCAGGCCTTGATCGGGCGCCACCTCGATGTGTACGGTGACCCGGGTTTCGGGCCTCAGGTGCAAGGCGGCCGGGCCCGGCTGCTGGCGGTGTTCCTGGACCAGCGCCACAAGAACTACCCCGATGTGCCCACCCTCAAGGAGCTGGGCTACCCGGTGTCGATCGACTCGCCCGTGGGCCTGGTGGCGCCCAAGCGATTGCCACCCGAGGTGCAGCAGAGACTGCATGAGGCCTTCCGCAAGGCGGCCAGCGATCCGGCCTACCTGAAGCAGCTTGAGGTCTTCGACATGCTGCCACAGCTCAGCAGCCCCCAGGAGTACGCCGATTACGCCCGCGCCCAGTTCGAGCGCGATCAGAAGATGTTGGCCGAGATCGGCTTCAAACTGGATTGACCCCACCATGAGCAACATGCCATTCGACTTCAAGGACCGCCACGTGTTTGTGGCCGGCGGCTCCTCCGGCATCAACTTCGGCATCGCCCAGGCCTTTGCCGAGGCGGGGGCCCGCATCAGCCTGATCAGCCGTTCGGTCGACAAGGTGGACAGCGCCGTGGCCCGCCTCCATTTCGCAGGCGCCGAGGCCTTTGGCCAGGCGGCCGATGTGCGCCAGCCCGAGGCCGTGTCTGCCGCGTTGGCTGCGGCGGTGGCGCGCTTCGGCCCCATCGACGTGCTGGTGTCGGGCGCGGCCGGCAACTTCTTGGCACGGGTGCTCGACATGTCGCCCAATGCCTTCAAGACCGTGGTCGACATCGACCTCATGGGCAGCTTCCATGTGGCCCGCCTGGCCCACGAACACCTGCGTCAACCCGGTGCCTGCGTGATCCAGATTTCGGCCAGCCAGGCCTTCACGCCCACGCCTTACCAGGCCCATGTCTGTGCCGCCAAGGCGGGGGTCGACATGCTGACCCAGGTGCTGGCCATGGAATGGGGGCCGCAAGGCATCCGCGTCAACTCCATCGTGCCCGGGCCGATTGCCGACACCGAAGGCCTCAAGCGACTCGCCCCGACCGCCGACACACTCAGCCAGATGGCCCAGCGCGTGCCCCTGCGCCGCCTGGGACGGGTGGAGGACATCGCGCGCATGGCCCAATGGCTGGCCAGCGACTGGGGCAGTTTCATCACCGGCGCCATCATCCTGGTGGACGGGGGCTTGTCCTTGAGTGGGCCGCGTGATTTCTCGGCCGCGGCCCAGGCCACGGCGCGGGGGCCTCGCTGATGGGCCGCGGGCCTGACCCCGTGCACGACGCTGAGCTGCAGCATTGCCACTTGTTGCACCGGGCCTTGCATGAGGCCGCGCGCACCCGCTTGCAGGATGCATCGCGCCCGCTGGCGCTCGTCGACCTGAGTCTGGTCTTCAACGGGCCGGCCGAAGGCCCGCTGCTGGCGCGGGGGCTGGTCACAGGTGGCGGGCGCTCGGTGTGTTTTTGCGAGGCCGAGCTGGTCGACGACGCCCAGCGCCTGGTGGCGCGTGCCATGGGCACCTTCCGCTATCGACCGCCCGGCCCAGCGACCCCCTGAAAGGCGATGGAGCACGCCCCATTCGGCACATTCGCCACAATAGGGGGCTTCGCGTTCCATCCCCCAAGACCATGATCCTTCTGACCGGTGGCACCGGCTTCATCGGCAGCCACACCGCGCTGGCCTTGGCCCAGGCCGGCCTGCCCTGTGTGCTGCTGGACAACCTGAGCAACAGCCCTGAATCCACCCTGGAGGGCCTGGCCCGCATCTCCGGCCAGGCACCGGTGTTCGAGCGGGGCGATGTCCGCGATGCCGCGCTGCTCGACACCTTGTTCAAGCGCCACCCCATCCGGGCCGTGGTTCATGGGGCCGCCCTCAAGGCGGTGGGCGAGGGCCTGGCCCAGCCCGCCCTCTACCACGACAACAATGTTGGCGGCTCCATCACCCTGATCCGGGCCATGGAGCGTGCTGGCGTGCGGCGGCTGGTGTTCTCGTCGTCGTCCACGGTCTATGGCAACCCGGCCCTGGCACAACTGCCTGAGACGGCGCCCCTGGCGCCGCTCAACCCCGAGGCCCGCAGCAAAGTGATGGTCGAGCAACTGCTGCACGATGTGGCTGCCAGCCACCCCGATTGGCGCATCTTCAGCCTGCGCTGTTTCAACCCGGTCGGGGCGCACCCCAGCGGTCTGCTGGGTGAGGCTCCGCGCGGCCAGACCCTGAACCTGTTGACGGTGATGGCCCAGGCCGCGGCCGGCCAGCGCCCGCCGCTCAGCATCTTCGGCAATGATTACCCCACGCCGGACGGCACCGGGGTGCGCGATTACATCCATGTGATGGACCTGGCGCGGGGCCATCTGGCTGCACTGCAGCAGGTGCTGCAGACCGGGCCGGCGCCGGACACCCGCCACTGGGTGATCAACCTCGGGCGCGGTCAGGGCCTCTCGGTGCTGCAGTTGCTGCAGGCCTTCGAGCAGCACACCGGTCACCGCGTGCCGCATCAATGGGCGCCCCGCCGCGAAGGCGATGCGGCGAGCTGGGTGGCCGATGTCACGCAGGCCCGGCAGCACCTGGGCTGGCAGGCCGAGCTGGGCCCGGCTCAGATGTGCGTGGACGCCTGGCGTTGGCAATCTCGGCTGCTGGGTGAATGACGCTGCCCGGGCAGGCGTTGCAAAACGCTGCGCTGAACGCTCTGTTCTTCGTTTAGCATCGCGGCCTGGTGGTTTGATACAAATCCGCAACAATCCACATTTCAAACACAAGAGGAGCGAGGGATCCATGAAAACATTGGCCGCATTGGCATTATTCGCGAGCAGCTCGGTGATGGCTGCCGGTATTTACGATGGCATCTACGCCAACCAGACCGCGGCCAATGAGTACCTGTCGGTCCACACCAACGGCAACCAGATGATCGTGACGGAATACACCATCGTGCCGTCGAACGGTTCGGTGGCCTTCGTCAGCGTGATCGGCACCATCCGTCCCCCGACGGTGCCGGTCTGGCAGCTTTTCAATGGCACAGTCAATGGGTCCACGGCCAACTTGACAGGGCAGTACCCCTTCAACGCTTGTGCTGTCAGCTTCACCCTGAATTTCACCTCGGTCGGTCTCACGGCCACCATCAACAGTGCGACCAACACGGCAGTCGGCAGTGCTTCGGGCGCCAACTGTGCGGCGTTGCCGGCACTGATGAATGGCAATCTGAATTACACCAAGCTGTTCTGA
>RXJO01000269.1 GCA_003987795.1 Curvibacter sp. | reverse complement strand
CTCGTTTTCAGTGCAATAACTGGCGGTACGCAAACCCAGCACTGGCGCGGGGGTGGTGTTGGTAGATCGTTGATTCTGTTGGCTTTCCTGTTCACTTCTCAAACGGGTATCGTGGCCTCCCGCTAATGGGGTTCACGATGCAGGACTGGCAAACGACGTTTTTGGGGATGCGTGAGCTGCCCCGCGATATCAGTGACTTCGAGATGAAGGCGTTTTTCACCTTCGATGGTGCAGAGCGCGAGGCAATCAATGCGCGCCGGGGTGACGCCCACAAGCTCGGTCTGGCGCTGCATATCGGGTTTTTGCGCATGAGTGGCCGCCTGCTGTATGCCTTTCGGGTGGTTCCCGTCGCCCTGTGGCGCCACTTGAGCGAGGAACTTGGCATTGCCACCCCTGATGTGGCTTCGCTGCGCACGCTGTACGGGCGGGAGAAGACACTGTTCGATCACCAGCAAGTAGCGTGCACGGCCCTTGGTTTTCGGTGGATGAGCGAGCACCAACGCCGCTCCCTGGTGCGTGAACTGCGGGACGAAGTGGCCCGTTGCGCCGACCGCGATCAACTGCTCGGGAGGGCCCGCCAATGGCTGTACAAGAATAAGCTGGTGATCGTGCACGAGCGGGCCATCCGGACTTTGATTGCGAGCGCACTCACCCAGCTCGAAGCGGAGACAGGTGCTGCAATCGCCGCCAGCGTCGATCCGGCAACCCTTGATCGGTGGCGAACCTCGGTTGCAGAGCTGCGCCCAGATGGACAAACCCAACAAAGCTGGCTGTGGTCGGCGCCGGCCAAGCACTCAACCCGCCAAATCAGCGAGGTACTTGAACGCATCGATCTGCTGTACGAGCTGGACGTTCATAAACACCTGACCGACATCCCCGATCTCATCTTGCGCCGTTACGCGCGCCGACTAGTCTCTCGGCCGCCGTCTGCCGGCGCCAAGATCAAGGAACCCGCGCGCACCGTGGAGGTCGCCTGCTTTCTGCGGTATTGCCTGTTCACCACCACGGACCAGTTGATTTTGATGGTGCAGCGCCGGATTGCCGATCTGTGGCGCCAGACCGCTGCCGAGGTCCCCGCCACCGTCAACTGGGCGGCGATGTACAAAACGCTACTGGCCGAACTCGTGGCCTTGAGCGCCCAGGGCGCTGTGCCGGACGCCGAGCTGCGCGCACGGCTTGAAGCCTTGGTCATCGAAACCCAGAAACGCAAGCCACCCAGTCGGGCCTCCCTTGTGCGCGAAGGATTGATTGATGTCATTCGCCCCGTACGCTCACTGCTTGTGGCAATTGCAAAGCTTCCATGGCAAGCCACCGGAGAGCATCCCACCATCGACGCCCTGACGAAATTGAGCGCCTATTACGCCAGTAACATCAGAAAGTTGCCGGATGGCGTTGTCGCGCCAGGCCTGGGGAAGGTCTGGCAAGCCGCCATATCCAGCCCAGACCGGGAACGGGCGTTTCGGGCATTGGAGGTTGCCACCTTGTTTGCCCTGCGCCGCGCGGTGCGCAATGGATCGGTCTGGATCGAGCACAGCTTGAGTTTTAGGGGCCGTGCACGCCAGTTCTTCACGGACGAACGTTGGAAGGACGAGTCCAAGAAGCACTATGCCCGTCTGTCGCTGCCCGGCAAGGCGGCCACCTTTCTGAAGCCATTGTTGGCCAAGGTAACTGCAGGTGTCGATGCTGTGGCTGCGGCGGCACGCAGTGGCGTACTGCGCGTCGACGATGAACTCCACCTCTCAGTTTTACCCGCCGAAGACGAAGACCCCGAAGTCACCAAGCTACGGGCGGCTTTGGATCACCGCATCGGCGAAGTGCAATTGCCTGAAGTGATTCTGGCCGTTGACGCCCAGGTGCGCTTCAGCTGGATCATGCTCGGCCGTGAACCACGGTCAACAGCGGAACTGCTGATGGTCTATGCCGGCATCATGGCCCACGGCACCAGTCTGACAGCCATCGAATGCGCGCGCATGATTCCGCAGTTGTCTGCCACCAGCATCCGCCAGGCCATGCGCTGGGCACGGGACGAACGCCGTCTGAGTCAGGCTTGCCAGGCGGTGCTGGAGTTTATGCAACGCCACCCGATCGCCACCACTTGGGGCCGTTCAGACCTGGCGTCTTCTGACATGATGAGCATGGAGACAACCAAGCGGGTATGGCAGGCCCGGCTTGATCCCCGGCGCAACACGCCCTCCATTGGCATCTACTCCCATGTACGCGACCGCTGGGGAATCTTTCACGCACAGCCCTTCGTGCTCAATGAGCGCCAAGCTGGCGTGGCCATTGAAGGCGTCATACGTCAGGAACGCCTTGAAACCAGCCAACTGGCGGTGGACACCCACGGCTACACCGATTTTGCGATGGCACTGGCCCGGTTGTTGGGCTTTGATCTTTGCCCGCGGTTGAAGGAATTGAAACAACGCCACCTGTTCGTGCCTCGCGGCGCCAAGGTGCCAGCCGAAATAGCTGCGGTGTGCGAGGCCAATGTTGACGTTGCCCTGATCGAAAAGCATTGGGACAGCCTGGTGCATCTGGCGGCTTCGGTCATGAGTGGTCACGCCAGTGCGGTGGCAGCACTGGCGCG
>RXJO01000009.1 GCA_003987795.1 Curvibacter sp. | reverse complement strand
AGCGTTACCCCCTGTGCCCGATCAGTTCAGGTGGGGGAGTTTGAGGTGGCCATACATGGGGGAATTTGGGTGGCCATCGGGGGCCGTGCTCTTTGAGAAGCTAGCTTTTGACATCGCTGCGTAATGCGTCGGTGACATCGCTCTGAGCTGCCAGAGATAAATCAAGTAGCAAACGATCCGCCAACTGGCGGCATTTCAACTCCCTGCGGGACACCACCCGCATGGGAGTGGTGTCTGCGGGGTCTTCCCAAAGGCACCAAATGAAAGTCAAAGAAATTGCTGAAGCATGCATGTGGCTTCCCGGCTTCGCGCCGTTTGAAGATCCGCTGCAAGTGCTTGGCACTGTCGGTTCAATTGAGGCTTCGATCGAACATGCGCAAGCGTCGTTGGGTCTTGCAACACCTGAATCGCTGGTAGTTCCAGTCAAGCCCACCTGGGCGATGTTGAGTGACTCGGATTTCACAGACCTCTCGGGGCCTGTTGCGAAATTCGAAGCCAACATCCAAGCGATCACCACCTTGCGTAAGTTGGAGGAGGAGAACCGATCACCCTCATTGAGGGAGAGAGGAATCCTCAATCGATTTACAGGTTGGGGTGGTCTGCCGCAAGCGTTCAACCATGCTGTGTCTGACACTGGATGGCTGGCGCGTGTAAAGCAACTCGAAGAACTGCTGACCTCGGCTGAGTATCAGGCTGCACATGAAAGCACGACCAGCTCGCATTACACCCCTTTCGAGGTTGTTACTGCGATGTGGAGGCTGATTGCGCGTCTGGGATTCAAAGGAGGCCGCATCATCGAGCCATCTATGGGGGTGGGGTATTTTCTTGGGGCGATGCCGCAGGAGATTGCGCAGAAAAGCGTGATCACGGGCGTCGAACTAGATGCCATTCCCGCGCGTATTGCCAAGGCGCTCTACAAGCCATACGGAGTGATGGTGCACCACGGTGGGTTCGAACGTGCCCATCTGCCCAAAGACTTCTACGACCTAGCCATCTCCAATGTTCCATTTGGGGTTGAAAGGGTCGGCGAGGTTCGCAATGTGCAGTACGCCGAGTTCGCTGTGCACAACTACTTCTTCGCGAAAGCGCTTGAGGTTGTTCGGCCTGGTGGATTGGTGGCCTTCATCACATCGAGCTATACCATGGATGGCACAGACTCAAAGGTGCGCGAGTACCTCGCAAGTCAGGCCTCCCTGGTCGCCGCGATCCGCCTTCCTAGCAAGACCTTTAAGGACATTGCTGGGACTGAGGTGGTGACTGACATCCTGATCTTGCAAAAGCACGCGAAAGCAATCGCTGATGCAGGCAACCCGGGCTGGCGCGATGTCATCGCGGTTCCGTATGCGTCGCCAATCCTGAAGAAAAGTAACTATTTCAGCAGTGACCGGCAATACGTGAACGAGCGTTTCGTAGCGCACCCGGATAGCGTGATCGGGGGGCTATCGTTACGCAACACCGGAAATCGAAAGTACATCGAGTGCCACTTTGATGGCGATCTGAAGGAGGCGCTTGAAGAGCGACTCCACCGGGCGCCGGAAGGTGTGTACTTGGATGCAGCGGAAGGTCGCGACCTGGTACAGGAGGAGCGAGATCCTGATCTCGAACTCGCCACGGCTCGTCGCCCAGGCCTTGTGGTGATCGAAAGGAAGGTTTTCGAGGTCAATGGCTCACAAGCCATCCCTTGCAGGCTGACTGGAAAATCACTTCAACGGACTGTCGGCATGATCGCCGTTCGCGATGCTGCTCGAAAGCTCATTGCTGCCCAGATCACCTGTGAGGATGATTCGGTGCTGGCGGTGTACCGGACTGCGCTGAACGTGACGTATGACACCTTCGTGGCAGATTGCGGCTATGTCAACGAAGCCGCAAATCGACGCGCATTCAGGCTCGATCCGGATCTGCCGCTGCTGTTGTCCCTGGAGGTTTGGGATGACGATGCGCAGATGGCCACCAAAGCCGCGATCTTCGAAAGAAGGACGGCAGGGATGGTCAGAGAGGTTGAGTCCTGCGAGACCGTTGAGGATGCAATGCTGGTCTGCCTGGGAGAGGTCGGCCGCATTGACCCAGCTCGAATTGCTGCATTGGTGCGCAAGCACGTCGATGCGGTGATGGCCGAGTTGGAGGAGGGTGGGCGCGTGTTTCTTGACCCGGTGACGGGTCATTGGGAGCATGCGGACGCCTACCTCTCGGGTCGTGTGCGTGACAAGCTGTTGGTCGCAAGATCAAGTGGTGATCGTTACGCGCGCAACGTGCTGGCGCTTGAGGGTGTCCAGCCCGCTCTGCTTGAGCCCTCGGACATCACCGCACGGGTCGGCTCAACGTGGATCCCCGCAAGGGTCTATGAGCAGTTCCTGTGTGAGTTGTTCAAAAGGGATGGCTTCAAGCTGTCCTATGAGTCACTGGTCGGTGCATGGAGCTTGAATGCCCCGTGGATTCACAGTGGAGATTTGATCAACTCTGGACGCTATGGCACTGACCGGGTGTGTGCTGTGGATCTCTTCGAAATGGAGATGAACCAGCGCAAACCCACGGTCTACGACACGAAGGCTGATGGCACCCGTGTTGCGAACTCGAAGGCCACGATCGAGGCCCGAGAAAAGCAACACGACCTGAAGTCTGAGTTCGTTCGGTGGCTCTGGTCCGATGAGGCGCGTGCGCAAGAGTTGGCAACCCTGTACAACGGGTTGTTCAATTCGACCGTCCCGCGTCGATTCAACGGGGCCCACCTGCAGCTGCCTGGGCTGTCACAGGTGTACACGCCGCGCACGCATCAGCGTGATGCGATATGGCGAGTTGTCTCAAGCAGCTACAACACGTTGCTGGCCCACGCGGTCGGTGCGGGTAAGACGCTTGAGATGGTGATCGCCGGTATGGAGTTGAAGCGACTCGGAGTCGCCAGTAAGCCGCTTTATGTGGTGCCTGGTCACATGCTCTATCAGTTCGCATCCGATTTCATGGCGGCATATCCCAATGCAAACATCCTCGCTGCATCGAAAGATGATCTGCAGGGTGATCGCAGGCGGCTACTGTTGTCCCGAATTGCCACTGGCAACTGGGACGCAGTGATCATGACCCAAGGTACTTTTGAAAGTATCAAGATCAGTGATGAGTATTTAATTCACTACATTCAGGAGGAATTACAGAAAATCGAAATGGCCATCAAGCTGCACACCACCAGCCGTGGTAATCGGATCGTTAAGCAGTTGGCTAGAGCGAAGAAGATATGGAAGGTCAAGCTTGAGAAGTTGAGCAAATCTAGCCGAAAGGATGAGTTGCTCAAATTCGAAGAGTTGGGTTTTGATTGGATCTTTGTAGACGAAGCCCATTGGGCTAAGAACCTTTGGAGATTCACTCAAATGGACCGAGTGGCTGGATTGCCGAATAGTAGCTCAGAAAGGGCATTTGACCTTTTTGTCAAAACGCGGTGCATCATGCATAAGCGTGGAGACATGAGAGGCCTTACTTTCAGCACGGCAACGCCTATTACTAACTCGCTCGCAGAGGCATATACTCAGATGAGGTTTTTGCAGCAAGAAACGCTGGAGGAGCATCAGATTGAAAGCTTCGATTCTTGGGCTAATAATTTCGGAGAATCGGTTACTGCTCTTGAGTTGGCGCCTGATGGTTCTGGGTATCGGATGTGCGCAAGGTTTGCTCGATTTGTTAACCTGCCTGACCTGATGAATATATTTCGTCTGGTCGCGGATATTCGAACCCCTGAGATGTTGGATCTGCCGACCCCGAAGGTAGCTATGCAGACGGTGGTGGTTAAGTCCACGCCGATGCTGCGCAGCTATGTGGAAGGGCTGGTGGAGCGAGCGTCTAAGGTTCGGTCCGGGGCTGTGCCCTCCAGTAAGGACAACATGCTCAAGGTGACCGGAGACGGTCGCAAGGCAGCGTTGGACTTGCGATTGGTGGATCCCATGGCTAGCCCGCAGGCGAGCGGAAAGATTCACCAGTGTGCGAGCAATGTTCATCGCCTCTGGCGTGAGTATGCGCACGTGAAGGCCGCGCAGTTGGTTTTCTGTGACCTCAGTACACCGCGTAGTGATGGTGGGTTCAATGCCTACGATGACTTGCGGTCGAAACTGATTGAGATGGGGATACCAGAGCAAGAAGTTGCATTCATACACGACTTTGGCACAGATGCATTGAAGGATGCTTTGTTCAAGGCCGTCAGAAATGGTGTCATACGCGTCCTGATCGGGAGCACGGAGAAAATGGGTGTTGGAACCAATGTGCAAGAGCGTTTGATCGCTGTGCACCACTTGGATAGCCCGTGGAGACCTTCGGACTTAGAGCAGCGTAATGGGAGGATCGTCCGTCAAGGAAATATCTTCTCTGAGGTGTTCATTTACACCTATATCACTGAGAACAGTTTCGATGCTTACATGTACCAGATCCTCAATTCAAAAGCTAAGTTCATTGCGCAAGTGATGACGGGCGAGGGGGTTTTGAGAACATTGGAAGAAGCGGAATTGGCAGCGCTGTCTTACGCCGAAATCAAGGCGTTGGCTTCTGGGAATCCGAAGGTGCTTGAGAAAGCAGCGGTGGATTCTGAGTTGGCCAAGATGGCGGTGGTGCATCAGGGATGGATGACTCAGCGGCGTAGAAATACGAGTGAGCTGAATAGCCTTCCTGAAAGCATCAGTTTCATTGAAGCCAAGGCTCGGACCGTTGCTGCGGATATGCGGCAGTGGGATGCGGCTGCTGGCGACATGAAGGTGAAGGTGCTTGCCAAGACCTATAGCGACCTAAAGCGGGCGCAGAAGGAGCTGACGGCAGCACTGCGCCAGGTGAGAGAGCGGATCGTGGAGGTCGGAGAAATCCGCGGCTTCAAGATCACTGCAAGTCGAGCTTCGGAGGAGCGCTGGAACATCCGAGTTGGAGACTACGAACTGGGCCGTGTGTCCAATAGTTCGTTCATCTTTGACCTGGCCAATGCTCTTTGCACGGAGATGGAGTCCTGTCAAGCTGAAGCCAAGAAGCGTTTGGTGTACCTGCACCAACGTGTCATTGACCTCAAAGCAGAGCTGGATCTCCCATTCGACAAGCAGGCTCGCCTCGATGAGTTGCTTCGGCGGCAAATCGAACTCGATGCCGAGTTGGATCTGAGTACCGGTGATATGTCGGCGGTGGACGAATCAGAGCAATCTGACCAAGCCATGACAGTCTGACCAAATAAATCTACCTCGCGCCCCCAAAAGGGTGTCGAGGTGGGTTTGCTCAAGCGCCCTTGACCTCTCCAAGGACGTTTCAGCAAACCAAGAATTGTCCCGTGCTGCGTAATGCGCTCGGTTCATGAGGCAGTCGCCCTCGCCACACGGCAAGCGACAACAAGCAGGGGCCCAAAAGCCTCTTTTATCTCAACCCTCGGGGCGACTTTTTGCCCCTGGGGCAAATCGTTGCCTTGGTCTTCTTTGGAGATCGCAATGATTGAAGGTACTTCTCACAACGTGCGCGAGCACGTCATCTCGTATGCATTCCCCTACAGCCGCAGCGCAGTCAAACGTGGCTTCGGTAACCGGGGGTGCTACATGGTCGCTGAGCGTGGTCGCACGATCGCGGTGGCCGATTACAACCAGGCGGTTCTTGAGGCGAGCAAGCTCGGTACGGTCCCAGGCCGTTGGTCTATCGACCATCCGAGCAATGCCCATCTGAGCGGTCCTCACAATCCGCATTGACCAACCCATAGGGGTACGCCCCTATGGGGGCTCTCTAACTTTCGGAGAAATCGATGTTGGATCAAATCTGTGAAATCGCGTGTGCCGGAAGCCCCAAGTCCATCAGTGATGATGACTTGTGCTCTGGCTGCAGTAACTGCCATGAAGCTGCATTTGGGATGAGTGTCTGCAAGGTCAACTTCCCTGGTCGCTTCGACTCGGATGGCTACGTACAGCAGTGCGATGCTTTTCTGAGCCTGAGCGAGTGATTGCTTCAAGCTGATTGACGCCCTTTTCGAGGGGCTGAAGTCACTTTTTAACCCATGGGGTGCTTGCCCTCATGGGGTAGGTGCCCCGACCTTAGGAGGGCATCAAATGCCAATCAATGAAACGTCGCACATGAAGGTGTCGTTGGCATCTCTGTCTACGCAGAGTGTGTCGAGCGACCAGTGGATTCAGTACCTGGTGAAGTCTCTCAACACAGCCACCTTGACGCTGGCGCTGGAAGAGACGGAGGTAGGAGTGAATGGCTGGCGCTTGCTTCGTGCACCACGGCTGGAGCTTGTAAGGAAATTCCTTGCCTTCAGGAGTGGGCCTGTATTCGAAGCAGAGGCGGGCATGCGGCTGCTCAACGGCAAGCGGGTTTCGGCCGAGACGTATCTGAAGTTCCACGAATCCTTGAAGGTTCAGGACTTTGGCGTCATGGCCATGGATCTGCTGGCTGACATCAGTGTCGATCGCGTCTACGAAAAGCGCATTCGCGGCTACCAAGACCATGTTTGGGGGATCCATCCCACCATTCAGGACCATGGCGGCGACATGCTGCATGTTCAGGTTCGCCTGGACTGCGCAGAAGCGTTTGCATTTTTGGAAGCGTTGAACGCTACGGTTCACGTCAATGTGACCCCGAGTTCTCGTCATGTCGCGCCGGCAGGCGAGACCATCGATATGTTTGCCTGAGGAGTTGCCATGTCCACAACCATCATCTACGAAATGAAGGCCATCCGTATCCCGGGGGCACCATTCGACCTTGCCTCTGATTTGTTCCTCCTCGCCATCCTCAGCGGTTCTAATAACTGCTACGCGGGCTGGGGTGCAAATGCGAAGCGAGCACGCAGCTGGGGCGCCCCGGTGTTGGGATCGTCCGAAGATGTCATTGCTCATGCCATCGATTGGGCTCGACATTTCGAGGGTGGGAACACCGTCTGGAAGAACATGGGAAAAACTGGGGAGTTGAGCGCAGCTGAATGGATCGGTAAGGTCCGTTCTTCGCTCAGCCGACCCATTGAATGCCCTGAGCGTCACCTGGGCCTGACATCTGCAAATGTTGGATCTTTGACGCTCTCAGCCAAGCAGGCCGGGGATGAGTCTCTTGTGCGTGAGCTGCTTATCCAGCAGTTGATTTACGCGCGTGAGAAACCTGGCCAAAGCGCCTGGCACATCATCAAGGTTGAAGGCCCTGGTGCCGTCTAACGCGAGCGCCATCCCGTGATCCACGGGGTGCGTACCGCATTGGACTGGTGTACCATTGCTCTCACAAAATCCCTCCAGCCTCAAGGCTGGGGTGGATTCCTAAAGCGCTTGATCAAGCGTTTTAGAAATCCAGTTTTTTTCGGCGTGGTTATCCACTTCGAGATGCTCCGAGCTGCCGGAGTTGAAACCGCAGAAACACTTACCTCTTCCAGAGGTTTTCATTCACCCATACGGGCTCGATCAAGCCCGTGATGGGATTTGAGACGGCTCGACTTTCATAGGAAGTTCATGAGCCTTGACGAGACATACGACGATCTCAAGAATCGTCTTTTGAGTGACCCGAGCACGTCCTTCACGCTGCGCAAGCGGATTGAGGAAGACGAGCGCCGGGATCCGGTGGACGCCTGTGCCGACGCGGAAATGCTGGTTTGCCTGCATGAGTTGCGTTGCAATGCCGTCTTGAACGGTAGTTAAGACTTCTCCTTGACCGAGCGTTTCCTGATGGCCAGAAGGCCTGATGGCAGCTGTAGCGGTGAGGGAAAGTGTCGAGCCCCCGAATGCCAGATGGACGATGAGTCCGCTTCGCTTTCGTGGATGCCTCGACAAATTGACGGAGGGTCATCCCCTCCATTTGGCTGAGCTTTCAAGCTTGGTTTCTCTCAATCTGGCGCAAGCCAAAAAATCATTTTTCAACCCCATCATGGGCACGCTATCCCATGGTGGGATGGTGCGTCCATGGCATTTCTTTTTTGGAGAAACGACATGAACGAAACAACGACCAAGATCCTCGGTTCCTTCAAGGCTCAAGCGGCCCAATCCGCTGTGACCGGTGTCAAGAAGGACGACGTGTACAAGGTTCCTCCTGAGCAACTGGAAGAGGAGCCGGGCTTCAACGAGCGCGACTACTCTGATCCGCTGGTTGTCCAGCAAATTGAGGACTTTGCCTTTGCTTACGCTACAGGTGCGTTTGTGCCGCCGTTGGTGGTGCGCGTTGAAGCGACCACGGGTAAAAAAATCATTGTTGAGGGTCACCAGCGCAGGCGTGGGGCCCTGCTGGCCATCTCGCGCGGTGCGACCATCCCGCACCTCGTGTGCATTCCCTTCCGGGGCAATGACCGCGATCGGGTGATGTGCCAATTGAGCAGTCAAGAGGGTTTGAAGCTCTCAGCTGTGGGTGTTGGTCGCAACTACCTGAAGCTGATCCGCATGGGCATGACCGAGGACGAAATTGCGAAAGAGCGCAACAAGTCCCTGGTGCACGTGCGTGACATGCTGGTCCTGGCAGAGGCCACGAGCGAAGTCCAAAAGATGATCCTCGCCGGATCTGTGGGTGCTTCGCTGGCTGTTGAGGTCATTCGTGAGCATGGTGATCAGGCGGCCGATTTCCTCAAGGGCAAGCTCGAAATCGCCAAAAGCCACGGTAAGACCAAAGTCAAGCCGTCTCTGGTTCGTGGGTGGATTCCTCCTCGCAAGAGCGTTGAACAGATCTACTCGTCATTGGGCTCTCTTGTGGGAGGGCTCAAGCAGCGCGCGGACATCGCTGAACTCATCCAACAGGTGGTCGAACGCGGTGCCCAGACCTTGGATGGCCAGGCCGTGTCTGTCGATGCATCCACTTTGATGCAATTGATGCAGGCCTTCGATGAGGCGGAACAGTTGAAGGCCAAACGCCTTCGCAACACCGTCGAATCCAAGGGCGAGACAGATCCCGCTGAGGGTGCTGTTGAGCAGACTGCTGGTGAAGTCGCGGGCGCGTAATCCTGCAGCTTGCAAGCGAGTGCATTCTGTTGAAGTTCATCTTCGACAGAGGCACTTGCTTTGCAAGGTCGCTTGGATGCGCCAGCAGGCATCACCACTTCCTGAATCCATGCGCCAGCTGGCGCGTGGGTTTTCCAAAGGTTCCAACGAGGGGCCCTTTGGAAAGCAGTATTCACTCAACAGGCTAAGCCTGTTGTTGATGCTCTAGCTGCAGAGTTAAAACGCAGCAAATCACGAGCCCATTCAGGGCTACTTCCTTGCGTTGGCCGTAATGGTTAGCGCATTTCTCAACCCAGCGGGGTCACATCCGTTGGGGGTGGGCTTCGCGTTTTTTTTGGATCTGTCATGACTCTCAAAATCAAACCCGAAGACCTCGAAGTTCTTCGCTTGGCCGTTGCTCCCTTCGACACAGAGGAGCTGCGAGCCAAATACCGAAATGGTGACTTTCCACGTTCCGAACTCACTCGGGATCTGGACAAGCGCTATCGCTGGGATCTGATGTGGATGACCCGTCTGAAGTTGGGGGACGGCGTTGGCGTCAAGGGCGACCTTGATCTCTACGCCTATCTCAACGACCAGCACATCGATTCCGCACTGCGCTTTCTCGTGAAGCCACTGGAGGAAGCCGCCTGCGTCGCGGCTTGAAGCGAACTCATCTTTCAACCCACGCGGCCCTGGTCCCGTATGGGGGACTGGCTTCGCATCTCCAATGGAGGTCTACATGAAAGCATATGAAACCCGGAAAATAGGTCTGCATCGCGGGCGTCCACGCCTGTGGCTGCAGGGCCATCAGGCATCACGTGCGGGGTTCTTGCCAGGCAAACGCTTCTGTGTTCGCAAGGATGTAGAACGCAACATGCTAATCTTGGAACTCGCGGCTGATGGCTCACGCCTGGTGTCGCGCAAGATGGACGGTGAGGTTGAGCTGCCTGTCATTGACATCAACTCGGCTGAGGCCTTGTCCGTGTTTGATGGCTTCGGCTCGGTTCGCATCATCACCCAGAAGATGCGCATCATCATTCTGCCTTCGGCAGTTGATCTGGCGAAAAAGGAGCGCTTGGCCCGCCTGCGGGCCAAAGTAGCCACAGGGGCGCCGATCACTGTGGGGTCCATCTCTCACGGTGGCGGTGTCTTGTCGCATGCGCTTCACACGGGATTGAAGGCTTCTGGCCTCCAGCCCAAGTTGGCGTTCGCCAATGACATTCGCCCAGAACTCCTCGACCAAGCATCGATTCATAACGACGCATGGGATGAGGAAACCATCTCATTGGCCGCCCCAATGCAGGAGTTGGCCTTTGACGTTTGGGCGATGGACCATTTGCCCAAAGTTGAGATATTGGAGGCCGGGATTCCGTGTTCGGGCGCGTCTCGCAGTGGACGAGCCAAGCGCGGGGCTGGGCATGCGGAAGCTCACCCCGAGGTCGGTCATTTGATCGCTCCGTTCCTGGCGATTGTCGCCAAGGTGCAGCCTTGCCTTTTACTCGTTGAAAACGTGCCGGCCTGGGGAAGTAGTGCGTCAATGCACATACTGAACTACCAACTTCGTGACTTGGGCTACCAGGTGCACGAGACGGTCCTCCATGCTGGGGAATGGAATGTGCTGGAGCATCGTCAACGACTTTGCATCGTCGCTGTCACTGAAGGCCTTGAATTCGACTTCTCTCTGCTTCGGCGACCTGAAAAGGTCGATCGTCAAGTGGGTGAGGTGTTGGAGGATGTGCCTGAAGGTGACGAACGCTGGTCAACCATGTCCTACCTTGTTGAGAAGGAAATTCGTGATCGTGAAAAGGAGAACAGCAACTTCAAGATGCAAATCATGACTGCGGCTAGTTCCTTTTGTCCCACGATCACAAAAGGGTACTCGCGCGTGAGGGGGACTGACCCCAAGTTGCGTTCACCTCATGATCCTTCGTTGCTCCGCCAATTCACCTTGGTAGAGCACGCGCGCATGAAGGGGATCCCTTTGCACCTGATCGAGGGGCTGGGCCTGACCCTGGGGCATGAACTGATGGGGCAGAGCGTCTGCTACGACCCGTTTGTAGCGGTGGGTGAGTTGCTCGGCGTCACAGCTCGGGCGTCTTGCATACCAAAGGTGGTTCATAAAGTTACTGCCTCAGCGCAAGGGTCGCCGGCATCGCCAGGTGAGGCTAGTCCTCAACTCGCGTTGCTCGATATCTAACGGTCTCCGAGGCTGGCCAGCACCCTTACAGGTGTTGGCCACCCGGTGATCGATTAGCCACGAGGGATTCGTTCCTCGGATTTATTCATTTCAACCCCGGTCGGGCCTTTCCCTTCCGGGGTAGGGCTCGCCTTTTTCTAGGAGAGTTCTCATGAAACCTAATGCTGCCAAATTGGCGTGCGTATCAAACGGTCTGACGTTCGAGGAGTGGCGCATTCGCCCCGTCTACCGGGTGCATTGCCACACCTTCCGCGTTGCTCGATCCTTGCTGAACCTTCCTGAGCTGCAGGGTGGGATGGTGACGGTCTATGGCGCGGCTGACTCAAGCGGCTTGACGCTGTTCCGAGCACTGGCGCCCTATCGGAGCGAGGAGGCGAACGCATTGCGCCAGCGTGTCGCTCGTCACCTTCGTTCCAATTCACAGCATCGAAAGATGCGTGTTGCGTAAACCGAAAGTAGTTCATTTCAACCCTATGGGGCAGCGCCCCAGGGGGGCCTGTCCGTACTTCTTGATGGAGCACGACATGGAATTGAAGATTCGAAATCGAGATCTGCAGGTGCTGCGTGAAGCAGTCACTGCGGAGGACACGTGCGAGCGCCGCTCAGCATACTGCTCTGGCAACTTTGCGTGGTCTGACAAGTGCAAGGACTGGGACATGCGATATCGCTGGGATCTCTTGCGTGCAAGTCGCATCCGCCTTGGTGGGGGCGCTCTCGCAAAGGGTGATCTCAACCTTTACGGCTACATGAACGACCGCAGCATCGATGACGTGCTGCGGGTGATCGTGCCGCCGCTGGGGAAGAGCGCTGAACCGCGGCCGAACTCGCCGATGTAGTTCAAGGCTTCCAAGCCAACCCGATATCAGCGATCGCTTCCACTCAGTGGGCGATCGCTGGTGCATTTCTAGACTGGGTTTGGATATACTCCATTGGAGAGTTTTTTCATCTGACTCCGGGTATGGAGTTCGATGAAAGAATTCTTCCTCTACTGGTGTAACGCCAGCAGATGTTGTAACGGTAGCTGCCGTGTCCTTTGCGGGACGAAATGCAATTTTCAGTCATGCTTGCATGGCTTTTTAAACCCACCCGGGAATCGACCCGGTGGGGATCGGTTCCTGATTTTTGAAGGAACCGAATGAATCAAGAAGTATTTGCTGCGCCCAAACTCGCCAGCGATGTGCTCCCAGTGAGCGCTGTACAGCGGATCCTCGCTACCGAGGATGAGTGTTGCGATTTCGATCGCATCGGGTACTACGACACCATTGACGGCCTCGCGGCGAAAGTCCGAAGCAGCAAGATGTGGTCGATCGGTGAAATCTTTGTGCACGCCGAATCTGCTGATCGCTTCATCATCATGAAGCAGGTGGCGCCGGAGAGCTGCGAGATGCTCACCATCACCCATCAAGGTAGCTTCGATGTGCTGACCGCCTACATGTACGAACAGGATGATTTGGTCAAAGTGCTGGCGCATCTCATGCGCTAACAACACTGTGCTCATGTCCTGATCCGCATTCTCTTTGCACCTCCGGGTTCCGCTCCCTGAGGGGCAGGGACTCGGTCTTCACTGGAACGATCCTATGAAAACCTCATCCACCACAGCTCGCGCCGATTCGCGTGCCGAAACTGAGCTTGGCCAGGACACGCCTCGCTTCTTCGTAGGCGAGTGGACACACCCTTTTGGCCCTGGCCTCAAGGAATCTCGATGTCGGCTAGTGCTCGATGCGAATGCGGGCCGCATGCTCGCTGCGCAGATCTGGACTGGCCTGCGCTTTGAGGGTATGAACCGCCTGATGCATGCTGATCTGGAGGAAACCGTCGTCGGGGCCAACGCTGCCGATGAATGCCCGGAGGAATTTGGGTTGGTGCTCTGCGACACTCTTCCTGAGTGGGCTACGGCCAACTGACGAACCTCCCTTTACTGATTTTCAAAACCCTTGCGGGCCTACCGCATGGGGGCACCGCTTCCTCTGGAGTTGACGATGCCATTGAACAGTTCCCCCGCCATGACCAAGCTCGATGAATGGTCCCTTCGAATCCTTGCTGCTGCGCGATTGGGGCTCCATCCCAACCACGTGAAGGAAGCTCAGGATCACCTGCAGGGCAAGCCTCTGGAGGCCATGATGGACGTGTCCCTTTGTCGTGAAGCTGGCGCGATAAACAAGCGCCTTGCAGACGATGAGTTCATGGTCTGCGAAGCTAATGAGTGCATCTCCAGCCTGATGGCCCAGTTTGGGCTCAGTCAGGTGTCGTAGAGGCGCTCAATGCCGGTTGTGACGCTCGAAATGTGATCAGCCCTGGTCACCCTATGTCCTGTGAGCCCAAGTGCTCACAGGGCTTTTCAAAGCCTCCGATGTTGGTGGTTTCGAAAAGTGATTTCTCTTTCCTCGCGTAATGCCTGGAATTGAAGCGGTAGCTGGCCGCGCAATAGCAACTCAGCAATCCTGTCGCCTCGGCGATTTTTCAACCCTCGCGGGCCTGCCCGACGAGGAAAGGGCTCGCGTATTCATCGGAGTGTGCATGCCTGTTGTTTTTTCCCCTGATCTGTCTCCTGCACAACGCATTGAGTTGCGCAATCAGACCAAAGCCCAAGTAGAGAAAGTCGTTCAAGCGCTTGATGGCAAGCTTGAATCGTGGTGCCAGAGCGCTGCTGTCGAGTGGGAGTACGTCAACGCATCCGTTGGCGACTTCACTTGTCGTGTCGGGGTTTCTCTGGGTGGCGTTGTCTCCGTCAATGGGGACCCGTTCACCGTCTCTGCGCGTGAGATGGTCACTTCGACGGAGCTTATTCGTCAATCCATCACTGAGCGCATCTCTCGCGGCTATTGAAGCCATTGTGTCGGCCTTCCGTGTTCGGTCACTCCTTGGAGTGATTTGAAGCGCTGGGGTCTAGCCTAAACGGCTCGTAAGAGCAATTTCACCCACCTGGGGCCAACCCCGGTGGGGAGGTGGCCCCCTTTCTATGGAGATCACCATGAAAAAAATGAAGACCGTTCGCACCAGCGAAATCTCTGGCCGCGCTTTGGCCTGGGCAGTCGCTTTGGTTCAGGGCCGTGCGCTCAGAGAGCCGGTGTATGCCACCAATGACGATGTGAAGGATCTCCCGATCCCGTTCACGCTGTACGAGGTGACGCACGTTCTGCGCAACGATGTCTTGGTCAGCACGCATGTGCAGCCTGTGACGGTCGAGCGTTACGGCATCCTCCAGCATGTAAGGGCAACGGCGCCAAGCATCACCTTCCGAGGTGCTGACGGCCGCCGATCCCTGGGTTCTGTGAGTATGTTCTTCTTGACCGAGGAGGAAGCCCAGCTGGACGCCCAACTTCAAATGAAAGGCGGGCTGAAAGGCTTTGATCCCGAGAACGACTGGCGACAAACCGGCGACCTCATCGATGAGGTCGGGATCATGTTCCAGTCGAGCGGGCACCTTGAGGTTCTCGCATACACACGTATGCGTGGCACTAGCGGCCCCACAGCAATCGGCGCCAGCCACCGCCAGGCTGCATTGCGTTTGGTCGTGATGCTGAAATTTGGCAAGGAGATCGAGGTGCCCGCTGAGTTGTTGGGTTGACCCGATCCATATCGATGCAAGCTGCTCCGAGCCTGTGAAGGGTAGGGCAGCACGCTAGTCCTCTGTATTCGCTACAGGGGTTTTTGAAGCCTTGGGGCGTGACGCGATGCCCCAACAGGCCCGTCATGCCTCTTTCCATTGGAGAGACACATGACAGCAACAAGCCAGCAACAGACGTTGGAGAAAACCACCAACATCGAATGCGAAAAGCCAGATCCTCTGTACGTCCGTACCGTGGCTGATGAATTGTGGCGCCATCTGGAGCGATCGAATACCTCAGTGCACTGGGCATCGCCTGCGGGTGGTGAGGTTTCCTGGGGGCCTCCCAAGCTTACCTGGCCAGCACTGCCCTGCCTTGGGTATGTGATTGAGCATGGCAGCAACGAAGGCATCAAGGTGACAGTCAAGCACAGCGAGTCGGCGCGCGATCCAGAGCACGGCAAGAGTCTCATCGTCATCAAGTTCCTGACGGGGATTCAAAATGCGCTCCAGGAAACGGCGTTGGTCGTGGACTTCCTGAAAAACATGAAGCCCGACGAAATGCTCAAGCTCCAGCAGGAGCGCGAGAAGAAAGAGAAACGGCGTCATTGACGCCTGCAGCGGTACCGGGCTCTGCCTGGTGCCTCAGAGAAGACCTTCCGATGGAGGGTTTTCCCAAGTGCCCCTGTGGACGCTTGGGAAAACGAATTCATCCGTCTGGCTTATGCCAGTCATTGAGACATTCCAAGCTGAGGAATCCAAACAAACAGCAAAACACTGACCGATAGCGCAAGCCAGAAGTCAAAATTCAACCCATAGGGGCACCGCCCTTATGGGGTAGTGCCTCTTTCTAAAGGAATCCATTTATGAAAGAGCCAAAGAAGCCACTACCCAAACCACAGGAACCAGCGCCTTTCCGTCACCCGGTCAGTCCGTTTGAACCTGTGAGCCAATTCCTTGGCCACTCCCTCGCTGCCGCCATCGGCTTCGTTGGGCTGGCCTTGATTTCTCGCATCCCCGTCCTGATACTGAGCCTCATCGCGAAGTGGCTGGGCATGGAGCTGCCTCCAGCTCTTCACGTTGTTGAAGAGTTGATGTTTTGGGCCGACGTAATCCTCTTCACCGTGGTGTTCGCATCCGGCGTGGTCATCTTCCTTGTGGAGATGTACGTCGAAACCAAAATCCGTATCATTGAGGCACTCCAACGGAGAACGTAATGAGCAATCCCATCGTTGATCGGTTTATCCTGGGTTTCCAGAAAGGCATGGCCATGTACTGGCATCCCTTTGTCACCATTTCCAACGAGGTTCGCAAGCTATGTCACTTACGGACACATCACAAGAAGCGACAGCACGCCTGACCTTCTAGGTGTTCCAAATCGAGCCACCTTCGGGTGGCTTTTTCGTGGGTCAATGACCCAACCGATCTGACGCCATCCTGGCGTTCGGTCTTTTCAACCCTTCGGGACTTTCACCCGAAGGGGTGGTGGTCCCGGTTTCCAAACAGGAGATCACCATGGAATGCACAGAAGACATCACTGAGCCCCGCCGCATCTCTCGCGACATCGAGGCACGCATGTACAAGTTCTTGCAGCAGCGCTGCGAGGGCGACAGCTTGCGCTACGAGTTGATCGCGAAAAAGGTGCACCGCTCGGCCGATGGCACTGCCAACGACAGGGATTGGGCCATCGTCCAGGACTGGGTGGAAGCGATGCTAGAAGCAGAGCAGCCCAAGCAACCCCCGGCACTCGCCGCCGCGATGAAGCCCCAAACCCCGTTTGAGTCTATTCGCGCAGGCAAGGCTGGAAATCCCCACTACCAGGCCTTTCTGGACACCCTGGAGCAGCACGAGCTGGATGCCATTGAGAACAACGCGCCATTCTTCATCTGGATGTCGCAACGGTTGGCTGAAAAGCCTGCCGGCGTTCGCTTTGGCGCTGACTACTTGCGCGACTATGCCGAACGGCATCTTTCCGAGCGTGTGAAGGCCCTGCGGGCCGCCGTTTGAGTGAGGTTCACCATGTCCCCCACCCAGCGCATCCTCGCCAGTGAAAAGCGCCAGCGCTTCTTTGGCCACATCCGTGCCACTGATGTCCTGCCGCCTCACCACATGCTTCGTGTCATTCGCAGCAAGGAGCGGTACACCCCGTTCTTTCGGGCTGCTGTGCTGCGCAATCTGGTCTGCAACGCTCCCGTTGAGGTCACCCACGGGCGACCCTACGCCGAGCGCCGCCGACTCGTCAGAGACCATTACGGGGTCTGATTCAAAACCACCCGGACGGGCCAGCCCCGCTCCGGGGTGGGGCTCGTCCATTTCTTGATAGAGGAATCCCATGAGCACCACGCAAGCAGCATTGTCCCCAGTCCGTAGCCTGATCTCCCAGCGATTGCAACGTTACGGCTGGAGACTCAACACTGGGTCGGCTTTGGCCGTGAAAACGTTCAGAACCGCCGTGGGCGATCGCGATGCGTTCGTCTACCTGGCCGACTTCGGCAAGGACTCCAGAGAGTTCATGCTGCAAGGCGACTATCAGAGCGAGGGGCGCAATCATCTCGATCCGCATCCCATTCTGTTTGCCAAGACATCGACGCCCGAGGAGATCCAGAACGCGGCCAGTCGGTTTGCTGTCCTGGTAGACGCTGCGATAGCTAACACCTACGCAATGCGCCTGGCATAGGCTCCAGGCACCTTACCCTTGCGGGTGAGGCTGCTTTTCAAAGCATCCCCAGAAGGACGCTTCGAAAAGTTGAATTTGTTGCTGCAGGGTAATCCTGAAGCTCAATGCTCCCAGCTGAGGAGTCGAATCACCAGCATTCAAGCTCCTTTGGAGCCTTTATCAACCCGGATGGGCCTACCCCATCCGGGGCTGGCTTGTCCATTTACCTGGAAAGCCAAGCAATTGCCAACCCACTATAAATGGGGTGACTACTGGAGTCCCTGATAGACCTTCCCTCAACCTGCCCGGGTTCTTGCCCGAGCGGGTAGGGCGCGGGCCACTTCGGAGATTTCAATGAATGAAAGAACAACGCATGCCCGTATCGATACCGGTGCACACCGATCACGGTCCTCGGCTGTCATGCAGTCGGGTGGTGTCAAAATGACGCCGCCTATTTATACTGGTGGTCTGAATTTTCTGGCTACCAAGGAGCCCTCCATGACCGTCGATACTGGAAAGCGGATCACCACACGTGTCACAGCTCATGTGCAGGGAAAGCTGCAGGCGGCTGCTGACCTGGTTGGTGCGACGCTCAACCAGTTCGTCGTGCAAGCTGCTTTGGAGAAGGCGGAAAAGGTCATCGAGAGCGAATCAACGATCTCCCTGACTCGTCGGGAGTCGCTGAGGCTGCTTGAGATGATCGAGAACCCTCCTCCCCGAAACGCGAAGTTTCTTCAGGCCCAGGCCCGCTACGAGAAGGTAAAGAACGATGCAAGTTCAACCTCTCAATGACGAGCACGATAGGAAGAATTTCGACTGCGGTGAGCCAGCGCTGAACAACTGGCTGAAGCAGATGGCCAGGCAGCACAAAGAGAAGGGAGTTTCCTCGACCTTTGTCACCCTGGATCACGCTGAGGCCGTTGAAATTCTCGGCTTCTACTCGATCAGCCTGGCGGAAATGCTGAATACCCAGCTGCCTGCTCAATACGCTAAGCGATTGCCCTCCAGGGTTCCCGTTTTTCGGCTTGGTAGGCTTGCGACCGCACTCACGCACCAGGGCAAGCGCATCGGGGAATTCATGCTCTTTGATGCGATTGACCGTGTGAAGAGGATCTCTGGAGAAGTTGGCGGCATCGGGCTTGTAGTCAATGCCAAACCAGCAGCACTTGGCTTCTACCAAGCCTACGGGTTTGAGCAGATGGTGGACCATCCTCATCATCTCTTCCTGCCCTGGTAGCACGTCCTCTGGTCCCTTGGATCGATGGCGACCTAACCCCTGATAGACCTTCCCCCAACCTGCCCGGGTTCTTGCCCGAGCGGGCAGGGCGCGGGCCCATTTAGGAGTTTTCAATGAATGCACGTGAGCAACTGAAGGCCATTGCCGAATGGTTCGGCTATCAAGAGGAATCACTTTCTTTTGGATTGGTCAACACCATGGACGCATTGCGCCTTTACGACTTCGCCCAGTCCCATCCAGATCTACCCGAAATGGCGGATGACTGGACCAGCCGAGATCGCATCACGGCCCTGGGTTACGACCCACTCAAGACCCCCGAGGCGACAAAGGGGAGAGAGGTGGGGAGCACCGGCGCCCAGGAGGCAATAGCAGCCCTGGTGCTGGCGCGAGAACTGTTGGACTCAGTGGCCTATGTTGCGAAGGAGGGTGACACCTCCGACGTTCTGAAAGCCATCGATTCAGTCCTGCATGAGAAGAAGAGCAAGGCCCGAAAGGGTTCTTGATCCATTGCAACCCAGCCGGGGATCCATCCCCGGTCGGGGGACGGGTTCCCGGTATTCTTGAAGGAGAGAGAGCATGAACACCGATACCCATTCAGTGCAAGATTCCACGGTACTGATCGAGCCTGGTCAGAAATCGGGCTTTGCCAAGCGACTGGAGGCCCTCAGCAAAAAGGCGCAATCCTTTGGCTTGGCCCCTGTCGTGATTGGTTGCGTGACCGAAGTCATTTTCGAGCGACGCACAGAGCAGATTGGACGGTCCGATTCAGTGCTTTCGTATCTCAAGCCTGTGCCAGATGGGGTGCGTGTGCTTCACCCAGTGAAGCTTCTGCGCATCGATATCCAATATCCCATGGTCAAGCTAGGCAACTGGCAAGTCGTGGGAAAGCTTGAGGCGATGGACAAGGGCAACCTTCAGTTCCACGTCACGAATAGCGAGGAGGATGGGAGGGCCATTTCGGACTTCGCATCTCGACCCATTGCCTGTCAGCACTGCAAGACAAAGCGCCGCCGCAAGGACGGTTTTGTCCTGCGAGACCTGGTGGGCGGTGGCTACAAGCAAGTCGGCGCCAGCTGCTTGCAGGATTTCACCGGGATTGACCCGGCCGCAGCGCTCTTCTTGGCGCGCATGTGGTCGGTGATTCGAGGTGAGGAAGATGACTTGCGAGAGTTCGCAGGGTCTGGTCGCCGCAATGCGGTGTCCACCCGAGAATTTCTTGCTGATGTCAGCTATCTCGCTGAGAAGACCGGTTTCTTGTCCGCCGCCAAGGCGCGAGATCTGGGCATTCCGGCAACCTTCCATGACGCCTTGGCCTTGACGCATTCCCTGCAGCAAGACAACGCCTTGTGCCAGGACTACCTGGCCAAGCGCGATCGCCATCTGGCCAAGGCCGACGAGATCCGAAAGTGGGTTGCGGAAATGCCAGAGGCCTCTTCCTACGACAGAAACGTCAAGTTGCTGCTGCAGGATGAAGCACTGTCCATCGACAACAAACACCTGGCGTTCGCCGCATCTGCTGTGGCCTTGTTCAACAAGGCTCAGACCACAGTGGTTGAAACAAGGGTCAGCCATCATGTGGGTGTGCCAGGTCAGAAAATGACAGGAACACTCACGGTGCAGCGCGCAGTGCCCATTGATACGCGCTTTGGCACATCGATGCTGGTGTTGATGCACGACGAGCAGGGCAACCGCCTCACCTGGAAAACGAGTGCGTGCCCTCGTAATCTGCTTGGACTCAAAGCACCACTTCGTGTTGAGGCTAGCTACAAGGTCAAGAAACATGACCACTACAAAGGAGTCGCTCAAACCACGGTCACCCATCTCAAGGTGGCGGAGGTTGCGGCTTCTGCCTGAGATCGATGGATAGGGCACAAGCCTGTTCATCGATGAGGAACCAATGCCCACAACAGATCTACCGATCCGTTGTGGGCATCCTTGATGGCTTTGCGCAAGCTCATTTCTTTGAGTGACCTTGCGCAAGCTTTCAACCTGTCAGCCTAGCGCTGATGGTCGATACGGTCGCTGACCGTGCCATCCTGGCAATCAGCAAAGACGCGGCGCAAGTCGCTTTTTTAAACCCTCGACGGGCCTCATGCCCGTGAGGGCTGGTGCCTGTCTCTTTTGGAGATGGAAACCATGAAAAATTGTCTTGGCGACGAAGCCGCATTGCCCTATTACATCTGGGCGAATGGCGATTGCGACGCAAAGTCTGAAGACTGGGTGGAGGCGAAAGCCATCTGCTTGTCTCTCATTGCAGCTGGTGGCAAATCTGCGCACATCGTTGACGCCGATGGAGTGGAAGTGCCAGTTGACGAGATTGACGCGGTACAGCAGCCACCTGAGTCTCCACCTGGTGGTTACTTCATCATGATGGACTACGAAACGAGCGCTGACCATCGGAACACACTGACTGAAGCGCGCCAGCGTGGTCAGGAGTTGTGTGATTCCGAGCAGGTTCCATGTTCGTGGAGCATTCATGATGCAGCTGGTGAACTTGTCGAGGACATCACTCGTACTGATGGCCGCACCTTGGGCCAGGTGATGCAGGCGTTTAACACGCAGCATCTCAAACAACCTCGCTGATTCGGAGCTGGCGCTGAAGGCATCAACCTGGATGCCTTTCATAGATCGGCTCCGCGTTAGCCAGAACATTCTTTTAACCCTGTGGGGCATGCCCACAGGGGGCATGTCTCTTTCTTTCACTAGGAAATGCCATGTCTATCTACATCCCTCTGTTCGTGACCATTTTTTCGTTCATCATCGTCACGTTCGTTGTCTGCAGGCGCTTGAACCTGCGGACGAACTACATAAGCCGCCACTTCATGACGGGGCCCACACCGGCTCTGGAGATGAATGTCTGGCATTGGTTCATTTACTTCATCCTGGTCGTGATCTTTGTGCTGGTGCCAACCGTCATCGCATGGATCGTTTGGCTGGGCTTCCAGGCCTTTTGAGCAATGCTTAGCTACACCTTTTCTACGATGAGCGGGGGTAAGAGCACTGCACTATTGCAGCAGCGTTTCAACCTGATCTCAATTGGGAAGCGTGTTGTGGTCATGACCAGCGCTTTGGACAACCGCTACGGCCTCGGCAAAGTGACCTCACGCATGGGGCCTCAATGTGATGCTGAGTTGGTCAACCCGGAAACTGTCTTTGAGATGACTGAGGAACTGCGATCAGCAGATCACTTGCTCATCGATGAAGCGCAGTTCCTGACCAAGCAACAAGTGAAGCAAATCCACCAAAACCTCTGTGCGGAATCCGGGCTCCGTGTTTCGTGTTTTGGTCTGCGAACGGACTTCATGGGTAATCCCTTCGAGGGTTCTTCGGCGCTTTTGGCCTTGGCCGACTCGCTGCAGGAAATCAGCACGCTGTGTCGTTGTGGAGCCAATGCCACGCTGAATCAGCGGGTGGATGCTCACGGTAGCCCTGTTCGCAGTGGTGATGTCGTAGAGATTGGGGGCGACGGTCGGTATCGGCCCGCTTGCCCTCGCTGCTTCTATTGACGAATGAGTCGGCCCCTTGTGGTCGATTTTTGTAAGCCACCTTGTGCTCGCGTACTTCGGTGTGATTTTTAAAGCCCCGCGAAGTTTCGGGGCTTTTTGTTTTTCCAGCTTGGTGATCAGTTGGCCATCCCTTCAAGAGCGCAAAACCCCGAGTACAGGCCCTATCCATTTCAGCTATAAATTGTGCTCGATAGCCGGTTGTGTCTGCTCGAACCAGTGGGCATATTTTGTCAGCAGAAACTGAGGCAAACTATCATCGGCAGTAAACCGGTTTGTGCGTGTCGGTTGTGGCCTGACTGGAGCCGCGCTACCTTCGCAAACCCAGCGTCCAAGCTGTCGTTACTTGGCACTGGCGAAGGCCAATGCTGGGGCTGATCTAAAAACTCAATTGAAACCATCTATGCCAGACCTGTCCGTCGCCGATGCCCTGCGACTCGCAATCAACGTCCTAAGGGATGCCTCTGAGTCGCGGCGAATGCCTTCTGGTATCGAACTTGGGCAGGCCACGGCCGACTTGCACGCAGATGCTGCAGAGATCCTGGAGTCGTCATTAGCCGAGATGCAAGATTTCGAGTAGACAACTCAGATTGCTAGTTGTGAATGCAGATTGGCTTCTGGTTTCTGATGGGGTCTTGGATGTTAGATCCTGCATTGACAAGGAATAGTTAAAAAAATCGCTAGTTGATCGCCTTTACTGAGATGTGCAATCCCTAGCGCTTGCTGTTGGTCGGGTTCGTCAGGGGCTGCAACTACTAACCTCTTACTTTATAAGTCCGGTCAACCTCACTGATTCTCTGTAAAGATAACTGAGCCAAATTCCAGGTGCTAAGCATTTTGAATCTGCGCATCAACTACTGATGAGGTCGGAAATTTTCAATTTAAATTGGTGCTCTGTGATCGTTGGTGGGCGAGTCAAGGTGAGCTATTTGGGGGTTCTGATTTCAATAGATCACCCTTGAAAACAATGTAACTAAAAGTGGTAGTCGTATTGCACTCCAGATTGTTCCTATACAATCGGTTATGTTCAGCACAAGAGCATTAGGTCGTGGTTTCTTTCAGTGCCCGGCCTTGGAGGTAGTAGGCACTGGCTCTAAATACAGCATTTTTGCTGCCATATTCGGTTAGTGCCTGTTCACTTCTGATGTAAGCAATTCATACAGTGAAAGGAAATTTTCATGTCCAGTTACAAGGATCTCCTGGCCCAGCGCGAAGCTCTGGAAGCCAAAATTCAAGAAGCTCGCAAGGTGGAAGTCGCTGCAGCAGTTGCGAAGGTTCGTGAGTTGGTTGCTGATTTCGGCCTGACTACCGAAGACGTCTTCCAGGCACCTCGTGCACGCAGCAGTTCGGGTAAGGGCGGCACCGTTCCTGCTAAATACCGTGACCCCAATACCGGCGCCACTTGGACAGGTCGTGGGAAAGCCCCGACGTGGATCAAGGATCAGGACCGCGATCAATTCCTGATCAAGTAATTGATCTTCAGTGGGGGCGCTGTCCCCATGAAGGTGGATTAGCTGTCTTCGATCTCGTTGACAGGCTCTCAACCCAGCCTTTGTGCTGGGTTTTTGTTTTTGAAGCCGGGCTGGCAACCTTAGACCACAAATTTTTGTAGTCTAAAGAGGTGGATTTATATTACATAGATGGCAAGGATTTCTATGAAAGTCCTGCTTCTACGCCGTTCCACAAATGCGACGTCTCTGGGAGGTGATTCATGACTGAACATGCTGCTGTGTTACCGTTGCCTGGAGATACGGTGGTCATCGATCTTTGGCTGGAGCACAGTTCCGCCTCTGACCGTGATCCCATTGGTTTGAAAGGGGAGCCTTCGTACCGGTACTTCTGGAG
>RXJO01000137.1 GCA_003987795.1 Curvibacter sp. | reverse complement strand
CCCGTCACCCGCCAGGCGAGATCCAGCGGCAAGCGCAGCCAGGCGCTCAGCAACTCGTTGCGCGTCAGCAGCGCACGCCGCTGGGTCACATCACGCACCGGCGAGGGGTTGTGATGGGTGACCACCTCCCGGCAGTAGACGATGCGCCAGCCCGCGTCGGCCAGGGCCCGGTGGAAGTCGTCCGGAAAGCCGCCCTCGCGGTCGTGGCGCAGCCAGTAGTCAGCATCAAAAGGGGCGCAGACGCGTTCGACCGCGTCACGGATCTGCTGCTGTTGCTCGGTCCAGCCGAAATTCATGCCGCATCTCCGGCCGGGGTGGCCCGGCGCACGCGCTCGGGGTTCTCGCCGTAGGGCGGGCTGTAGATCACGAGCAGCCTGACCGGGGTGGCGCTGGTGACCTGGAACACATGCATCTCGTCGGCCGGAAAGAAGCAGGCATCGCCCGGCCCCAGTTCGAAGGACTGGCCCGCCACTTCGACATGGGCTGCCCCCTCCAGCAGGTAGCAGGCCTGCTCCATGCCCGGGTGCGCGTGGGGCAGGGCACCACCGCCCGGGGCCAGGGTGCCCAGCACCACCTCCAGGTGGCGCGCGCCCACGTTGTCAGGGCCGATCAGGCGCTGGTTGTGGGTGTGGGCGTGGTTGGCCGGTTGGTAGCTGGGCACACTGCCGGCGCGGATGCGGTAGTCGTATCGGGTGGCGTCAGACATGGGGAGCTTCTTTGTACGGGGGGCGTTCATTCGGGGCGGATGCCGGCCTGTCGGATCAGCTGTCCCCAGTGGCGCAATTGATCAGCCACATACTGGGCAAAGACCTCGGGCGTGGCCCCCGGCCAGACCAGAAAGCCGATCTGGGCCAGCTTGTCCTGCACTTCGGGGTCGGCCAGCACCGAATTGATCTCGCGGTTGAGCCGCTCCACCACGGGCGGCGGCAGGCCGGCCGGACCGAAGACCCCGTTCCACGAGGTCAGGTCGAAGCCCGGGACGGTCTTGCCGATGGGGGGCACACCGGGCAGCAGGCGCGAGGTTTCGGCTGTGGTGATGCCCAGGGTGCGCACCTTGTCGCTCCTGAGCATGCTCATGCCTGAGCCCAGGTCGGCCACGTACATCTGCACCTGGCCTCCGACCAGGTCGGTCATGGCCTGCGGGCTGGACTTGTAGGGCACACCCACGATGTCCAGACCGGCGATGCGCTTGAGGGTCTCGCTGGCCACGAGCGAGGTGCTGTTGGGTGTGGCATAGCTGAGCTGGCCCGGACGGGCCTTGGCGTAGGCGATGAATTCGCTGAGGTTGCGGGCCGGCACCGAGGGGTGGATGGCCAGCGCAAAGGGCAGTTCGCCGACGCCGGCCACCGGGGTGAAGTCTTTGATCGGGTCGTAGCGCAGTTGGGCGAACAGGCTGGGGTTGGCCGAATGCGAGGTGTTGGTGGTCATGAACAGCGTGTAGCCATCCGGCTTGGCCTTGGCCACGTACTGGGCGCCGAGTTGGGCGCTGGCACCGGGTCGGTTGTCGATCAAGACGGGTTGGCGCAAGCGTTCAGCCAGCTTCTGGCCCAGCGTGCGGGCCACCGAGTCGGTGCCGCTGCCAGCCGCAAACGGAACCACCAGGGTGATGGGCCCAGCCGGGTAGTTGCCTGACGCCGTGGTCGGAGCGGCGTTTGGTGCGGTGTTGGGCGTACCCTGGTTTTGTGCCCGGGCTACCGAAGCGGTGCCCAAGGCCAGGGCCAGCAATGCCGTGCAGGCCAGCAGACGGTTCATGGTGCTTGTCTCCAAGAGGGGCGCCTGGTCTGTGCCGGCTGCCGATGGCCTATCTTGGAGTGGGCTGGCCCTCAGGTCCAATTCAAAAAAGCGCGTGGGCGATTGCTTTTGTGAATCACGCCCTGCACTGGCCTGCCAGGGCGTTTCAGTTTATCGGCTGGCGGCAATCGCCTCGCGCACCGAGGTCAGTTGGCGGCGCGACACCGACAGGCGCTCATCGAGGCCTTGCAGGCGCACGGCCCAGCCATCGCCTTCCTCGCTGTCGTAGTGCTTCTCGAGAGAACGCACGGCCTGGCGCGCCACCAGCGCGTTGCGGTGGATGCGCATGAACCGGTTGGGGTAGCGGGTTTCGAGATCGCTCAGAGAGCCGTCGAGGATGTAGCTTCGCACCGCCGTGCGCACGGTGACGTACTTGAGCTCGGCCTTGAAGTAGAGCACCTCGGCCAGTGGCACCCGCTCGGTGCGGCCGCGATCCTGGATGATCAGGTGTTCGGCGGGGTTGTTGTCGGCCTGGGGCTGGTTTCGCAGGGTCTGCAGGCGGCGCTCGGCCTTCTGCAGGGCCTCGCGCAGGCGGTCGGCGCGCACGGGCTTGGTGAGGTAGTCGACCGCGTCGAGGTCGAAGGCCTGCACCGCGTGCTCGGCATAGGCAGTGATGAAGATCACCACCGGGGGGCGCCGCAGGGTGCGCAGGTGGTTGGCCAGGCCCAGCCCGTCAGTGCCGGGCATGTGGATGTCGAGCAGGACCACGTCGATCGGCTCACGATCGAGCACGGACATGGCCGTCACGGCGTTGGTGGCTTCCTGGACGGTGAAGGGGTGCGCTGCGTGCAGGTCGCTCAGCAGCGTTCGCAGACGGGAGCGTGCCAATGCTTCGTCGTCAACGATCAGAAGGTGAAGCTCCATGGTGCTTTCAAGACGTTGATTGAATCCATGCGGCAAGGTTGTCTCCATGCCTCGACTCACGTCGGAAACGTGATTCGGACATGGTAGCGGTCGTCCCTCACGCCAGCACTGAACTCAATTTCGACGTCGTGCAACAGTCGCAAGCGGTCGCTTACATTGGCGAGCGCTATCCCGTGACCAGCTGTATGAGCGGTGGTTTTTTGAGCTTCCTGCGGTAAGGAATTAATGATATCGAGCCTCACCCGCGTTCCTTGGTTGCGGGTTCGAACGATCAGCTCGCCACCCACCGCACTGGGTTCCACCCCGTGCTTGATCGCGTTCTCTACCAGGGGCTGCAGCAGCAGTGGCGGCAGGCGGGCCTGACCGGCTTCGGGGTCGAGTTCCCAGTGCACGCGCAGCCGCTCGCCGAAGCGCACCTGCTCGATCGCCAGGTAACGCCGGGCCAGGGCCACTTCTTCGTCCAGCGTCGCGGTTTCGCCGTGCTCAAGCAGGGCGGCCCGGAACAGGTCGCTCAGATCCTCCAGCAGTGTTTCGGCGCGGGCGGGCTCGGCGCGCACCAGGGCGATGGCGCTGTTCAGGGTATTGAACAGAAAGTGAGGCCGGATGCGCGACTGCAATTCGGCCAGTCGTGCCGTGGTGGCCGCGGGCGTCCGGGCGCGGGCTCGCCACACCAGGCTGGCCACCAGCAGCCCTGCCAGCAGGGCGCCGGTGCAGGCGCTGGCCAGCCAGGGCGAATGCTCGGTGAATCCGGTCAGGGCCAGCAGGCCGCAGCCATAGAGACCGGTGACCGCCCCCAACAGGCTCCCGACGGCGTACTGAGCCGATGTCGAGCAGCGGGCCAGCCAGTGCTTGAGCAGGCAGGCCGACACCAGCCAGGCCAGCGTCCCGGGCAGGGCGGCGCAGGTGAGCAAGCCCATCAGGCCGACCCAGGCCATGAAACCGTCGATCGCATACAGCGCGGCCACGCCCAGCACGGTTTCGACGAACATCACGGCGCGCAGCACCACGCCCGCATGGCAGGCATCGAACACCAGCGGCGCCGGTTGGACGGACGTCTTGGAGGCCGTCTGCGGCGCGGTCGGACCGAAGGTCGATAAAATTTGCGAATCTTTCATGGCCTATCGCCTTTTCTGGCGACCTCCTGGGCAGCCGCCCGGTGGCCACCTCGACACGGATTATTGCTTTTCATGACCACCAGCTCCAACGCCAACCCAGGTGCCAGCACCGCTCAAACCGCCGTCAACCAGCTCGACAAGAAGTCGGAAGCCTGGTCGGCGCTGTTCTCCGAGCCGATGAGCGATCTGGTCAAACGCTACACCGCCAGCGTGTTCTTCGACAAGCGCCTCTGGTTGGCCGACATCACCGGCTCGCTGGCCCATGCCGACATGCTGGCAGCCCAGGGCATCATCGGTGCAGACGATCTGGCTTCCATCCAGCGCGGCATGGCCCAGATCCGGGCTGAGATCGAGGCCGGTACTTTCGACTGGAAGCTGGACCTGGAGGATGTGCACCTGAACATCGAGGCCCGCCTGACCCAGTTGGTGGGCGATGCAGGCAAGCGCCTGCACACCGGCCGCAGCCGCAATGACCAGGTGGCCACCGACGTTCGCCTTTGGCTGCGCGGAGAGATCGACTTGATCAGCGGCTTGCTGGTGGATCTGCAAAAGGCCTTGCTCGACATCGCCGCACGCAATGTCGAAGTCATCCTGCCCGGGTTCACCCACCTGCAGGTGGCCCAGCCGGTGAGCTTTGCCCACCACATGCTGGCCTATGTGGAGATGTTCAGCCGTGACGCCGAGCGCATGGCCGATGTGCGCCGCCGCACCAATCGCCTGCCGCTGGGGGCCGCCGCCCTCGCTGGCACCAGCTACCCGCTCGACCGTGCCCGCGTGGCCGCGACCCTGGGCATGGACGGCGTGTGCCAGAACAGCCTGGACGCCGTGAGCGACCGCGACTTCGCCATCGAGTTCACTGCCGCCGCTTCGCTGGCCATGGTGCACATCAGCCGCCTATCTGAAGAGCTGATCCTGTGGATGAGCCAGAACTTCGGCTTCATCCAGATCGCCGACCGCTTCACCACCGGCAGTTCGATCATGCCGCAGAAGAAGAACCCCGACGTGCCCGAACTCGCACGCGGCAAGACCGGTCGTGTGGTGGGCCACCTGATGGGCCTGATCACCCTGATGAAGGGCCAGCCCCTGGCCTACAACAAGGACAACCAGGAAGACAAGGAACCGTTGTTCGACACGGTGGACACGCTGAAGGACACACTGCGCATCTTTGCCGAGATGGTCGAAGGCATCACCGTGCGCCCGCAGGCCATGGAAGACGCCGCCAAGCGTGGCTACGCCACCGCCACCGATCTGGCCGACTACCTGGTCAAGAAGGGCCTGCCCTTCCGCGATGCCCACGAGACGGTGGCCCATGCGGTGAAGGCGGCCATCTCGCACAACGTGGATCTGTCTGAGTTGCCGCTGGCTGTGTTGCAACAGTTCAACCCCAGCATCGAGAAGGACGTGTACGAGGTGCTCAGCCTGCGCGGCTCGCTGAACGCTCGCAGCACCCTGGGCGGCACGGCGCCTGACCAGGTGCGCGCCCAGATCGAACGGCATCGCACCCGCCTGGCCTGAGCGGGCAGGGGCGGCTTCAGCCCGGTCTAAGCCAGACCGGGTAGGCTGTGCCGGTCCAAGTGAACGGAGGGCTTTGAAATGCGTCTGCTGCTGGTCGAAGACGATCCCATGATCGGCCAGGCGGTGCTCGATGTGCTGCGCGCCGAGCATTACGCGGTCGACTGGGTGCGTGATGGCGAGATGGCCGACACGGCCTTGCGCAGTGCCACTTACGATCTGATGCTGCTGGACTTGGGCCTGCCGCGCCGCGATGGCCTGCAGGTCTTGCGGGATCTGCGTGCGCGGCGCAGCACCCTCCCCGTGTTGGTCGCCACCGCCCGTGATGCGGTCAGCGACCGGGTGGCAGGGCTGGATGCCGGTGCCGACGATTACGTGGTCAAGCCCTTTGACACCGATGAGCTGCTGGCCCGCGTCCGGGCCCTGCTGCGTCGTCAGGCTGGACAGGCCGGCCCGGTGTTCGAGCAACATGGGGTCAGCCTGAACCCGGCCACCCATGAAGCCCGGCTCAACGGACAGCCGGTGACGTTGTCGGCCCGCGAATGGGCGGTGCTCGAACCGCTGATCTCTCGTCCCGGGGTGATCTTCTCGCGCGCCCAACTCGAAGAAAAGCTCTTCAGCTGGAAAGAGGACATCAGCAGCAATGCGGTCGAGGTCTACATCCACGGCGTGCGCAAGAAGCTCGGCGCCGGTCTGATCCAGACCGTGCGCGGCCTGGGCTACCTGGTGCCGCGCGAATGATGCGGCGGATGATGTGGCGTTTTTGGGCCCCGGCCCGGCATTCGCTGCGTGCTCGCCTGCAGGCGCTGGTGCTGGGCACCATCCTGCTGGCCTGTGCGGTGCTGGCCGCCACCGCTTATCGCAACGCCCTGGTCGAGGCCGATGCCTTGTTCGACGAGCACCTGCGGCAGATGGCCCAGGCGGTGCAGCAAGGTGTGCCGCTGGGCTGGATCAACCCCGAAGAGGCCAGCGAGGACGCCGGCATCGAGGTGCAGATCTGGGGCGCCGACGGCTATCCCTTGTTCCGTTCGCCGCGTTCGGTGCTGCCGGGGCGTGCGGTGCTGGGCTTTTCAGACATCCAGAGCGGCGGCGTGCGCTACCGCGTCTACACCCTGCAGACAGCCTTGCAGACCGTGCAGATCGCGCAGGACATGAGCGCCCGTGACGCCCGGGCCCGGGCATTGGCCTTCCGGGCCGTGCTGCCTCTGCTGGGCATCACCCCGATGCTGATGCTGGTGGTGGGCTGGATCATCGGCCGGGCCCTGCGCCCGGTGCAGCGCATGCAGCGACAGGTGGCCCGGCGCAGTGCCGATGACCTGTCGCCTCTGGCCGAGCAAGGATTGCCCGACGAAGTCCGGCCCTTGGTGGTCGAGCTCAACGCCCTGTTCGCACGCGTGCAGGACACGCTGCAGGCCCAGCGCCATTTTGTGGCGGATGCGGCCCATGAGCTGCGCTCACCCCTGACCGCACTGCGTCTGCAGATGCAGGCCCTGCAGAGGGCGGCCGACGAGCCTGCACGCGAGGTCGCGGCCCAGCGCCTGCGCCAGGGCATCGAACGAGCCATCGATCTGGTCGGGCAGTTGCTGGTGCTGGCGCGCCAGGAGTCGGCCCCCGAGACGCAGGGCCAGCCGGTCGACCTGCTGGCCCTGACCCGCGAGGTGCTGGCCGAGTGTCTGCCGCAGGCGGGTGCGCGCGGCCTCGATCTGGGCGTGGAGCAGGCCGACGCGCTGACCGTGCCGGGCCAGGCGGAAGCCTTGCGGGTGCTGCTGCGCAACCTGGTGGACAACGCGATCAAGTACACCCCGGGACCGGGCACGATCGATGTCTCGCTGCTGCGTCAACCCGATGGCTCGACCGCGTGGGTGGTCGAGGACAGCGGGCCAGGCATTCCCGTGACCGAGCGCGCCCGGGTCTTCGATCGATTCAAGCGGGGTGAGGGCGTGGCCGATGTGCCGGGCAGCGGCCTGGGGCTGGCCATTGTGGAGGCCGCGGCCCGCCAGCATGGGGCGCGGGTCAGCTTGGACGAATCGTCGCGCCTGGGCGGGCTGAAGGTCACGGTGGTCTTCCGGGCTGCGGCCGGCTGACGCTGCTCAGTGCTGCTTCAGGTGCGGCAGCAGGGCTTCGAGCAAGACCTGCACCACCCCCGGCGCCAGGTCATGGCCCATGCCCTCGACGCTCAGCAAGCGGGCTTGGGGAATGCGCCGGGCCGTGTCTTCGCCGCAGGCCAGGGGCAGCAGCGGATCTTGTCGACCATGCACCACCAGCGTGGGCACGCCCATCTGGGTGAGGGCCTGGGCACGGCTGGTGTCGGCCAGCACAGCGGTCAGCTGGCGCACCACGCCCTCGGGGTAGACGGCACGGTAGATGTGGGCCAGCAGCCGTCTGCGCTGGTCTTCGAGGTCCTGCGGGAAGCCGGGGCTGCGCAGCAGGTGGAACAGAGCCTGCTGATGGGCCAGCAGGCCGGCGGTGTCAGTGCTGGCCGGCGGCCGCAGCAGCGCGGCGCGCACCTCGCGCTCGGGGCCGGGCAGGTGCCGTGCCCCGCTGCTGCTCATCACGCTGCACAGGCTACGCACCCGGTCTGGGGCCATCAGGGCCAGGTGCTGGCCGATCATGCCGCCCAGGTCAACGCCCAGCACATGGGCCCGCGTGATGTCGAGGGCATCGAGCAGGGACAGGGTGTCTTGGGCCATGTCCTGCAAGGAGTAGGGCGGGCAGACCGGCAGACCCACCGAGTGGCGCACCCATGCCCATGGCAGGTTGGGTACACCGAGCTCCGGAAAGCGTTGCGACAGGCCGGCGTCGCGGTTGTCGAAGCGGATCACCCGATAACCCTTGCCCAGCAGGGTGTCCACGAGGCGCGAGGGCCAGGAGATCAGTTGCATGCCCAGGCCCATGATCAACAACACCACCGGGGCCTTGGCGGGCCCCTGGTCACGGATTTCAAGGTCGATCAGTCGGGTCTGGAGTTTCATGTCATGCAAGTCGGGCCATGGAAGGGCAGGGCGATCTGCCGAGTCGGCGCGAATGTACTGGCTGGACGCGGCGAAACAGCTGCCGGAAGGCCTTTTGGAAACCATTGATGACGGGGCTTACAACCCAAGCTTCACTTGCATCGATTCGCAGCAGTTGGGGCGATCTCTGAACGGCAGCCCAAGGGGGCATTTAAGACAGCGCTAAGACAGGCTGGGCACATTGCTTCCATCGCAACACCGTTTTGATTAGGAGTCACCGATGAAAAACACCCTTCAATGGCCTGCATCCCGTCTCGTCATGGCCTTGCTGGCAGCGGGCGCCCTCGGGGGGGCCGGCGTGTCGGCCGTGCATTTGGGCCTGGCCCATGCGCAGACACCGCCCGCCCTGGTCGCGGCGGCAAACCCTGTGGGCACCGCACCGGTCGCTGGTGTGCAGGCGCCCGATTTCTCAAGCATCACCGAGCGCTATGGCCCGGCCGTGGTCAACATCAGCGTGGTGGGCACCACCCGGGTGAGCAACGAAGCCTCTGACGACGACGATGACGCGGGCGCCCAGGAGGTGCCGCCGGCGATCGCCGAATTCTTCCGTCGCTTTGGCGGGCCCATGCCTGGGCAGCGTCTGGGCCCGCGCGCCCAGGAAACCCCGACCCGGGGCCAGGGCTCGGGCTTCATCGTCAGCGAAGACGGCGTGATTCTCACCAATGCCCACGTGGTCAAGGGCGCCAAGGAGGTCACCGTCAAGCTCACCGATCGGCGTGAGTTCCGCGCCAAGGTGCTGGGCTCCGACCCGCGCACCGATGTGGCCGTGATCAAGGTCGATGCCAAGAACCTGCCCGTGGTCAAGTTCGGCCGCATGGCGGACCTGAAGGTGGGCGAATGGGTGCTGGCCATCGGCTCGCCCTTCGGCTTCGAGAACACCGTGACGGCCGGCGTGGTCAGTGCCAAGGGCCGCTCGCTGCCGGACGACACGGCAGTGCCCTTCATCCAGACCGATGTGGCCATCAACCCCGGCAACTCGGGCGGGCCGTTGTTCAATGCGCGCGGCGAGGTGGTGGGCATCAACTCGCAGATCTACAGCCGCACCGGGGGGTACCAGGGCGTGTCCTTTGCGATTCCGGTGGATGTGGCGATCCGCATCCGTGACCAGATCGTCGCCACCGGCAAGGTCGAGCACGCTCGCCTTGGTGTGGTGGTACAGGAGGTCAACCAGACCCTGGCGGATTCGTTCAAGCTCGACAGGCCCGAGGGGGCCCTGGTGTCCAGCATCGAGAAGGGTGGTCCGGCCGAGCGGGCCGGCTTGCAGGCCGGGGACGTGATCCGGCAGGTGAACGGACAGCGCATCGTGTCCTCGGGTGATCTGCCGGCCCTGATTGCCCTGGCTTCCCCGGGCGACAAGGTCAGCATCGATGTCTGGCGCAAGGGCCGCACCGAGACGCTGCAGGCCCAGCTCGTCAAGGCGGGTGAGAAGACGGCCAAGGCCGAGGGCGACAAACCCGCAGACCAGGGCAAGCTGGGCCTGGCCCTGCGTCCCCTGCAGCCGCAGGAGCGTGAGCAGATCGGTGCCGAAAGCGGTCTGCTGGTGCAGGACGCCCGGGGCGCGGCCGCTCGGGCGGGGGTGCAGCAGGGTGACGTGCTGTTGGCGGTCAATGGCACCAGCGTGCGCTCGGTCGATCAGGTGCGCGAGGTGGTGGCCAAATCCGACAAATCGGTGGCCTTGCTGATCCAGCGTGGCGAGCAACGCATCTTCGTGCCGATCCGCTTGGGTTGATCACTCGGCCTCGGGCCTGTTGATGGGCCTGAGGGACACAAGCCCCCGCTTTGCGGGGGCTTGTTGCATTTGAGCCCTCGATCACACGGATCAGGGTCGTGGGCTGGCCGCCGGTCACCGGTTTCCCCTACGATGCGAGCCGGAGCCGGCTTGGCGGGTGATTTTGCTCACCCGAGCCGGTCGAGGAGGTGCGCATGTTCCAGAAGATCGGCATTCGTCAGGCCCAGAAGACCCTGCAAAAGGGACGGATCATGTGGTGGGCCGGCCTGGCCCTGTTGGCCAGTGGCGCCCACGCGCTGCAGATCAGCACCCTGTCGCCTCAGGGCGAGGTGGCCCAGGTGCGCCAGGTGCAAGTCCGTTTCGACGAAGCCGCCGTCGCGTTCGGCGATCCGTCCCTGGGCGCCCCACTGAGCGTGCTGTGCGATGACAGCACCGCCACCCGGGGCAACGGGCGCTGGCTCAACGAGCGCGAATGGGTCTTTGATTTTGAGCGCGACCTGCCTCCCGGCGTGGCATGCGAGCTGCAGGCCCGGCCAGGGTTCAGCTCGCCCAAGGGCGCAGTGCTGAGCGGGCGCACCCGCTTCCGCTTCAACACCGGCGGGCCCTTTGTGCAGAGCATCCGGCCCGGCAACTATTCGCCCATCGACGAGGGGCAGTTTTTTGTGCTGCAGTTCAATGGTCCGGCCACGGCCGCCAGTGTGCAGGCCCGGGTGGCTTGCGAACTGCAGGGGCTGGGTGAGCGCGTGCCGGTCAAGCCCCTGGATGCGCCTGATCGCACGGCCCTGCTCCAGGCGCTGGGCCTGAGCAAGGCCGCCGCTGCCGACCCCCTGCGCTACCACACGGTGCGCTGCCCGCGTCAGTTGGCCTCCGGCTCCGAGGTGGATCTGGTGGTGGGCAAAGGGGTGGCCACCCCGAGCGGCGTGATCAGCAGCCAGGACAAGCGCTGGCGCTACCAGGTGCGCGAGGCCTTCGTGGCCAGCTTCAGTTGCGAGCGCGAGAACGCGCAGGCTGCCTGCCTTCCGATCCGACCCATGACACTGCGCTTCAATGCAGCGGTGCCGCGGCGGCTGGCCGAAGGGGTGCGCCTCCAGCACGACGGGGGCAGTCTGAGCCCCAGCCTGGAGTCGGCTGAAGACGGTGCCGAGGGCACTCTCACCTCGCTCAGCTTCAAGGGGGTGTTTCCCGAGCGCAAGAGCTACCGCTTGACCCTGCCTTCGGGCTTTGCCGATGTCTCGCGCCGGCCCTTGAGCAATGCCGCCACCTTCCCGCTGGCGGTCGCCACCGGCGCCATGCCGCCGCTGGCCAAGTTCGCCGCCGCCCCTTTCGGTGTGATTGAGCGCCTGGCCGAACCGGGCGGACCCGCCTTGCTGCCGGTCACGCTGCGCCAGGTCGAACCGGCTCTGCAGGTCAAGGGCCTGAGCCCGGGCCAGGTGCGCGATCTGCAGCCGCAAACCGACGCCGACATCATCGCCTGGTACCGCAAGGTGCAGGCCTATGACGCCTTCTGGGTGCCGCGCAGCCGGGCGGCTCGCGACGTCAAAGGCCCCTTGCCCAAGGAGGTGCTGCCCGACACACGGGGCCAGGTCGAATCACGCATGCTGTCGCTGATCGACGGCCTGCCCGGTGTCAAGGCCCTGGACCTGCCCAAGACCGACAGCCCCGACCCCCGGCCTTTCGAAGTGGTGGGCATTCCCTTGGCCCCGGGCTTCCACGTGGTCGAGATCCAGTCCCGCCGCTTGGGCGAGAAACTGCTGGCCGAGGGCTACGGGCCCGGGCGCAGCATGGTGGTGCGCACCTCGGCGCTGGTCACCAACCTGGGGGTGCATTTCAAGCTGGGCCGCGAGAATGCGCAGGCCTGGGTCACCACCCTGGACAAGGGCACGGTGGTCGCTGGCGCCCTGGTGCGGGTGTCGGACTGCGCGGGCCGCGAACTGGCCCAGGGCCGCACCAATGCCCAGGGGCTGGTCGATCTGGGACACCTGTCGCCCAACCCGCCGGCCTGTCCGCAAGGCAAGGGCCGTGCGCGCGAGGGCGAGGAGGCGGACGATGCCGATTTCCGCCAGGCCTACTTCGTCAGCGCCCGGGCCAAGGGCTCCGACGGGGTGGATGACCTGGCCTTCACCTGGAGCGACTGGAACCGGGGCATCGAATCCTGGCGCTTCAACGTGCCCACCAGCCAGGAGGCCAGGCCCGACATCCGGGCCCACACCGTGTTCGACCGCATGCTGCTCCGGGCTGGCGAGACCGTGTCGATGAAGCATTTTCTGCGCACCGAGACCCGCCAGGGCCTGGGCCTGCCTGCCAAGGGCCCGGCCACCGTGCTCATCACCCACGACGGCAGCGGACAGCAGTTCAGCCTGCCCTTGCGCTGGCGCCAGACCGCCGGCGGTGGTTTCAGCGCCGAGAGCGAGTTCGCCATCCCGTCGGCTGCCAAGCTGGGCGTCTACAGCGTGAGCCTGAATGGTCAGCAAAGCGGGCAGTTCCGGGTCGAGGAGTTCCGCTTGCCGGTGCTGCAGGGCCAGATCGACCCGGTGGGCAAGGGGCCGCTGGTCCACCTGGCCAGCCTGCCGACCCAGGTTCAGGTCAGCTACGTGTCTGGCGGACCGGCCGCCCAGTTGCCAGTCAGGGTGTCGGCCCTGGTGCGTCCGCACACCACGGCCTTTGCCGATTACGACGATTTCAGCTTCAACCCGCCGCGCGGGCTCGAGCTGGCCAGCGAGGCGGCTGACGAAGAGCAACCCCAGGCGGCCCAGGACCAGCGGGTGGTGGCCGACAAGCTCCCGCTGGTGCTGGATCGTCAGGGCAGCGGGCGCTTGACCTTGCCCGAGCTGCCAGCGTCGCGCCAGGCCCAGGAGCTGTTGCTCGAGGCCCGCTACGCCGACCCGAATGGCGAGGTGCAGACCCTGCGCAGCCAGCACGTGTTGTGGCCCGCGGCCGTGGTGCCCGGCCTCAAGACCGAGGGCTGGGTGGCCAGTGGGCAGACCCTGCGCTTTCAGGCCCTGGCACTGGACACGGCCGGTCGGGCCCGGGCCGATGTGCCGCTCGAGGTGCGCGCCGTGGCGCGCCGCACCACCACCAGTCGCAAACGCATGGTGGGTGGCTTCTATGCCTACGACAACCAGAGCAGCCGCCAGGAGCTGGGCACGGTCTGCAGCGGTCGCAGCGACAACCGCGGCCTGTTGTTGTGCGAGACCACGCTGCGCGAGGCCGGTGAGATCGAACTGGTGGTGACGGCCAAGGACAGCCAGGGCCACGAGGCCCAGGCGGCCGGTACGGTGTGGATCACGCGCCAGGGTGAGCTTTGGTTCGGCGGTGACAACCACGACCGAATCGACGTGCTGCCCGAAAAGAAGAACTACCAGCCCGGCGAGACCGCCCGTCTCCAGGTGCGCATGCCTTTCCGATATGCGACGGCTCTGGTCTCGGTCGAGCGCGAGGGGGTGCTGCATTCAGAGGTGGTTCAACTCAATGGACAGGACCCCACGGTGCAACTCAAGGTCCAGCCGGGCTGGGGCCCCAATGTGTATGTCAGCGTGCTGGCCCTGCGCGGGCGCTTGCGCGAGGTGCCCTGGTACAGCTTTTTCTCCTGGGGCTACAAGGCGCCGCGCGAGTGGTGGACCGCATTCTGGTACGAGGGCCGCGAGTACGTGGCGCCCTCGGCGCTGGTCGACCTCAGCAAGCCGGCCTTCCGTCTGGGTCTGGCCGAGTTGAGGGTGAGCACGGCGGCGCATCGCATCGATGTGAAGGTGGCCACCGATCGGCCCGGCTACGGGGTGCGTGGCCAGGCCCAGGTGACGTTGCAGGCCACTTTGCCCGATGGCCGACCCGCCGCCAATGCCGAGGTGGCGGTCGCGGTGGTGGACCAGGCCTTGCTGGAGCTGATGCCCAACACCAGCTGGAACGTGCTGGACGCCATGCTGCAGCGCCGCGCCTGGGGCGTCGAGACCTCGACCGCCCAGATGGAGATCGTGGGTCGACGCCATTACGGTCGCAAGGCGGTGCCCGCCGGCGGGGGCGGTGGGCGCAGCCAGACACGCGAGCTGCTGGACACCCTGTTGCTGTGGCAACCCAAGGTGCAGCTGGATGCCGAAGGCCGGGCCACGCTAAAGGTGCCGCTCAACGATGCCATCACCACCTTCCAGGTGGTGGCGGTGGCTGACGCCGGGGCGGGTCTCTTCGGTACCGGGCAGGCCGCGATCCGTGTCACGCAGGATCTGCAGATCATCAGCGGCCTGCCGCCACTGGTGCGCGAAGACGACCAGTTCCGCGCCCAGTTCACCTTGCGCAACACCACGGCCAAGCCGATGAAGGTGCAGGTCAGTGCCCGGGCGACCCTGCTCGAGCCCCCACCGCAGACCTTGGACATCCCACCTGGCGAGGCCCGAGAAGTGGCCTGGAGCGTGACCGCCCCGGCGCAATTGGGCCAGACCCGGGCCCAGGCCCTGCTGTGGGAGATCGAAGCCAAGGACACCCTGAGCGGTGCCCGCGATGCCTTGAAGGCCAGCCAGCGACTGATCCCGGTGACGCCGCTCACAGTGCGTCAGGCCAGCCTGGTGCAGCTCGACGGGCCTCTCAGCCTGGAGGTCATGGCGCCGGCTGCTGCCTTGCCTGGCCGCGGTGGTCTCAAGCTGGCCCTGCAGCCGCGCCTGGCCGATGGCCTGCCCGGGGTGCGTGACTGGTTCGCCAACTACCCCTTCATCTGCCTGGAGCAGAAGGCCAGCAAGGCCGTGGGCCTGCGCGATGCCCGGCTGTGGCAGACCGTTCTGGCCCAGATGCCCACTTACCTCGACAGTGACGGTCTGGCGAGCTACTTTCCGCCGCGCGATGGCGATGCCCAGCGTGGCAGCGACGTGCTGAGTGCCTACCTGCTGGCCGCCACCGACGAGGCCGCCGGCCTGAACCCGGCCTTTGACCTGCCCGATGCGCTGCGCGATACCCTGGCCCGTGGCCTGACCGCCTTTGTCGAAGGGCGCATCAGCCGCGACTTCTGGAGTCCGCGCAAAGACCTGGACATGCGCAAGATCGCCGCCATCGAGGCCTTGTCGCGTCATGGCCTGGCTCCGGCACGCCTGTTGGGCAGCGTGACCGTGGCCCCCAACCAGTGGCCGACGCACACCGTCATCGACTGGTTCAACATCCTGCGCCGTGTGAAGGACGTGCCGCAACGCGAGCAACGCTTGGCCGAAGTCAGCCAGATCCTGCGAGCCCGCCTGTCCTATCAGGGCAGCAGGCTGGTGTTCAGCACCGAGGCCGAAGACGCCTGGTGGTGGATGATGCAGAACGGGGATGTGAATGCGGCCCGGCTCTTGTTGGCTGTGCAGGACGATCCGGCCTGGAAGGACGATGTCGGGCGTCTGGCCGCTGGCTTCATCGGCCGTCAGCAGAACGGCGCCTGGCAGACCACCACGGCCAATCTGTGGGGCGGCCTGGCGCTGGAGAAGTTCTCGGCCCGTTTCGAGTCCACCCCGGTAACCGGCAGCACCCGGGCCAGCCTGGGTGGGGCCAGCGGCAGCGTCGACTGGGCCCGGGTTGAACGCGTCAAGCCCGCCGACGCCCAGGGCGCACCCCATCAGACCACCGCCTTCGGTGCGCCGGCCGCCCCCGGCGGCTGGCGCAACAACACCCTGAACCTGCCCTGGCCGGCTGATGGGGGCAAGGCCGCTCTGGCGGTCAGTCAGTTCGGCAGTGGCAAACCCTGGCTGACGGTGCAGGCGTTGGCGGCGGTGCCCCTCAAGGCCCCGGTCGCTGCCGGCTACCAGATCCGCAAGACGATCACGCCTCTTGAGCAGGCCGTCAAGGGCCGCTACAGCCGAGGCGATGTGCTGCGCATCAGCCTGGAGGTGAACGCCAGTGCCGACATGAGCTGGGTGGTGCTGAGCGATCCGGTGCCTGCCGGCGCCACCGTGCTGGGCTCGGGCCTGGGGCGCGATTCGGAGATCGCCACCCAGGGCGAGCGGCGGCAAGGCCATGCCTGGCCAGCCTTTGAAGAGCGCAGTTTCGAGGCCTTCCGCAGCTACTACGAGTTCCTGCCCAAGGGCACGATCAAGCTCGAGTACACCTTGCGCCTGAACAACGTGGGTCGTTTTGCCCTGCCGCCCAGCCGGGTGGAGGCGATGTACGCCCCCGAGATGTTCGGTGAAGCGCCCAACGAGATCTTGAAGGTGGATGCCTCTCCATGACCCGTCTGCTGTGCCGGGTCCTGTTCGGGGCCCTGCTGCTGAACGCTGCTGCCGCGCTGGCCCTGCCGAGCTACGAGGAGGTGCGGCAGAACCACCGACCCAGCGATCTGCAGGTGCTGGATCGGGAGGGCGAGCTCCTGCAGACGGTGCGCACCGACCCGCAGGTGCGTCGAGGCCCCTGGGTGGCGCTGGCGGACGTGTCACCGGCGCTGCGCACGGCCCTGTTGCTCAGTGAGGACCGACGCTTTTATGAACACAGCGGGGTGGATTGGTCGGCCGTGTCGGCGGCGGCCTGGGGGCAGCTGTGGCATGGCCGTACCCGAGGCGCCTCCACGGTGACGATGCAACTGGCGGGCCTGCTCGATGGCGACTGGCGACAGCGCAGCGGCGGGCGCAGCGTGGTGCAGAAGCTGGGGCAGAGCGTGGCCGCCCAGGTGCTGGAGCGGCGCTGGCGCAAGGACGAGATCCTGGAGGCCTACCTCAACCTGCTGCCCTTCCGGGGCGAGGTGGTGGGCATCGATGCGCTGTCGCGTACCCTGTTCGGCAAGGCGGCTCAAGGGCTGGACCAGCGCGAGGCGGCCATCGCCGCGGCCCTGGTGAGGGGGCCCAATGCCTCACCCGCCCAGGTGTCCCGCCGGGCCTGCGGGGTGTTGGCGACGGTGCAGACTCCGCTGAAGCCGGATTGCGAAGCCCTGGACCTGTTGGTCGCAGGGGTCTTGCAGCGCCGGGCGCTGGAGAGCAGCCGTGGGGTGGCGCCGCACTGGGCGCGCCAGGTCATCAAGCGCCTGCCCGAGGGCGGGCGCGGCCAGACCAGCGTGCTCAGCACCCTGCAGGCCCCCTTGCAGCGCTTTGCGGTACAGACCCTGCAGCGCCACCTCGGCGAACTGTCCGGTCGCCACGTGGAAGATGGTGCCCTGGTGGTGTTGGACAACGCCAGCGGCGAGGTGTTGGCCTGGGTGGGGTCGTCGGGACCGCTGAGCCGGGCCGGTGAAGTGGACGGCGTGCTGGCACGGCGCCAGGTGGGCTCCACCCTCAAGCCATTCCTGTATGCCCAGGCCCTGGCCGAGCGGCGGCTGACGGCTGCTTCGCTGCTCGACGATTCGCCGGCCCACATCCCCACGCCCGGCGGCTTGTACATTCCGCAGAATTACGATCATCACTTCAAGGGCTGGGTCTCGGCGCGCACGGCGCTGGCAGCCTCGCTCAACGTGCCGGCCGTGCGGGTGCTGGCCCTGGTGTCGCCCGAGGCCTTGCATCGTCAGCTTCGCAGTGTCGGTCTGCCGCTGCGCGAAAGCGGTGACTACTACGGTTACAGCCTCGCCCTGGGCAGCCCCGAACTGGCCTTGCTCGATCTGTGCAATGCCTACCGCACCCTGGCCAACGCAGGCCAGGCCGGCGAGGTGGCTTCGCCCCTGCTGTCTGGTGGGGGCAAGTCATCGGCTGGGCGCCCGTCGCGCCGGGCCTTGGAGCCTGCGGCGGCCTGGCTGGTCGGCGACATCCTGAGCGATCCGAACGCCCGCGCCCGCACCTTCGGCACCGACAGCGTGCTGGCCACCCGCGTCTGGACCGCGGTGAAGACCGGCACCAGCAAAGACATGCGTGACAACTGGGCCGTGGGCTGGTCGCAGCGCTTCACGGTGGGGGTCTGGGTCGGCAACGCCAGTGGCCAGCCGATGCACGATGTCAGCGGGACCAGCGGCGCCGCCCCCGTGTGGGCCGAGTTGATGAATTTTCTGCATGCCCGCCAGCCCAGCCTGCAGGCCCCGCCACCCGCCGGTCTGGTGCCGCTCGAAGTTCGGTTCTCCCCGTCCCCGTCGGCCGCCGCAGAAGGCAAGGGGGGCTCGGCCAGTTGGCTCGAAGCACCGCGCCGCGAATGGTTTCTGGCAGGTACTGAGCAGGCTGTCTTTGAAGCCAGAGCGTCTTCGGCGGCGAGACGAGGCGCTGCCGGCCCGGTGGCCACGGGCCGACGCAGCGGTGCCGGGGTGGGGGGGCGGGTGCTGGAGGCCCGCATTGCCGAGCCCGCCACCGGCACCATCGTGGCACTGGACCCAGACATTCCACCATCCCATCAAAGGCTGGACTTTCGTGCCACGGCGGTGGTGCCCGCGCAGGGCGCCGATGCCGGGCTGCGCTGGCGCCTGGATGGGCGGGAGGTTGGCCGTGGCCCTGTCTGGCCCTGGTTGCCGTGGCCCGGGCGGCACCGGATGCAACTCACCAACGCGCAAGGACAGGTGCTCGATGAAATCCGGCTGGAAGTGCGGGGGGCCGGCGTGCGTTCGGGGGGGGGGCGAGTCGCCTTCGGCACAGCGCTGATCAGCCGGGGTCAGCCGCTCCTGGCCGCCGGGGCCCGGAGCGATTTGAATTGATATTCGCTATCAATTTAGTGATCAAAAATGGAGGAGAGTTGGCATGAATCGGCCTGCTTTCGATCTTTCTTGGGGCTGGAACCCACGGCCGGTCCCTTGGAACAGGTGGCCGTGCCACTCAAATCGCCTACCATCAGCGCCTCACAAAAAAACGACGCATTGCACACATGGATCGATTTCAGAGCATGGCTGTCTTTGTTGCCACGGTGGAGACCGGCAGCATGGCAGCCGCTGCACGAGCCCTTGAGCTCCAGCCGGCCTTGATTGGTCAACAGATCCAGTCCCTCGAAGAGCAACTGGGTACGCCCCTGTTCGAGCGCCATGGCGCATGGCAACGCCTGACGGCGGCCGGGGCCGCCTACCACCAGCAATGCCGCAGCATCCTCGAGATGGTGCGAGGGGCCGAAGTCGGTCTCCAGGCCACGGCCCGGCAAGCCAGCGGATCCCTCCGAGTCCATGCCCCGGTGTACTTCGGCACCCATGAACTGGCGCCAGCCCTGGCCGAGTTCTTGCAGGCCTACCCCAAAGTCCAGGTGTCGCTGGTTCTGGACGATCGTGCTGCCGATCCGGTGGCCGATGGTTTCGACTTGGTCTTCCACCGTGGCGAGGCACCGGATCATGCCCACATCGAGTGCTTGCCCTTGAGCGAGCAGGCGTTGCGCATGGTCGCCGCCCCAGCCTACCTGGAGCGCCATGGTTCGCCCCAGCGGGCCGAGGAGTTGGTGCGCCACCTCTGTCTGGGCTTCATGGCTGCTGATGTACAGGGTTCGGATGAAGCGCTGGGCTGGACAGGCGACGAGGCCGGCGTGTCCATCGACGGGGACGAAACCGGTGGCGACGGGTACGGCAGTCTGGACGAGGACTTTGAAGACGAGGCGAATGCCGAGGCGTGCCTGGCCCCCCGAGTCATGGTGCAGGCCAACAGCGCCTTGGCCTTGCACGCGCTGGCCCTGCAAGGCGCAGGCATTGCTGTGTTGCCGCACCGCTTGGTGGCGGATGATCTGGCGGCTGGACGGTTGGTGGCCTTGCTGTCGGATCTGAGCCTGGGGGTCGAGCCTTTGGGCCTGTTGCTTCGCAGCGATCAGGTCGAGTCGCCAGCCTTGGCGGCGCTGGTGGATTGGGCGCTCGAGCGACTCCGGCCCCAGGCCCAGAACGCTGCTGCCGAGTTGGCTCAGGCATCCCATGAGTCACCGGGTGAGGCAGATCCAGCCGGATCCGGGATGGATCCCGAGTGCCCACCTGCTGCGGAAGTCGCCGTGCAGACGCCGGTTTGTCGCTGCCAGGACACAGAAGCCTTGGCGTGATCACCTGATCAACATCAGCCTGCAGAGTCCAGGCTGCCGGGTCACGCACCATGCCTGGCGCGGGTGTACGCCCTGCCAGAGACCCGATCTCCCCGGTGATGGCGGCCTTCAGGCGGCCGGCGAGGACTCCTGGCGCCGGGTCGCGATCAGCGATTGCACCTCGGTCGCAGGCAGGCGAGGGCGCTGAGCTTCTGGCTCGGCCAAGGCGGTCACTTCGACCATGGATGCCAGGCAACGCCGGGTCAAGGCCTGGTAGGTGCGCGTGCCCTCGAGCTTCCAGGCGATCTCTTCGTCGCGCAAGGGCCGAAGGGCCTTGGCCGGCACCCCGGCCATCAGGGTGCGCGGGGGCACCTTCGTGCCGGCCGGCACAAAGGCACTGGCGGCCACGATGGCTTGCTCGCCCACCTCGGCCTCGTCCATGATCACTGCGTTCATGCCCACCAAGGCGTCACGCCGCACCACGCAGCTGTGCAGGACCGCGCCGTGACCGATGTGGCCGTTTTCCTCGACCACCGTGTCCTGGTTGGGGAAGCCGTGCACCACGCAGGTGTCCTGCACATTGGCGCCGCGGAGCAGCACGATGCGCCCGAAATCCCCCCTCAAGGCCGCACAGGGCCCCACATAGCAATCAGGCCCGACGATCACGTCGCCGATCAGCACGGCGGTCGGATGAACGTAGGCGCTCGGATGGATCACGGGAATGACGCCGTCGATCGAGTAGCAGGGCATGGGGGGTCTCCATCAGGTTGTCGACGGTCTTGATTGGCCGTCCTAGGGTTTTCACGGGGCGTGTTGACTTGCATCAGAAAGAAGCTCGATAGTATTATCGACCGACTGGACGGTCAAACATAGATTTGAGCCGCGACAAAGACGGCCAACCCCACCCAAGGAGACAAGATGAGCGACGCCCTGATCCTGACCCGCCAAGCCGGTGCGGTCCGGACCCTGACGCTGAACCGCCCGCAGGCCCTCAACAGCTTCACCGGCGAAATGCATGCCCAACTGCTGGCGGCCCTCGATGCCGTGGCCGACGATGCCAGCGTGCGTTGCGTGGTGCTGACTGGTGCCGGGCGGGGCTTCTGCGCGGGGCAGGATCTGGCCGACCCAAGCGTGTCCCCCGACACCACGCCGGGCGCAGCACCCAAGGATCTGGGTGTGGTGATCGAGCGTTTCTACCGTCCTCTGGTGCAGCGTCTGCGCAGCCTGCCGGTGCCGGTGGTGGCGGCCGTCAATGGCGTGGCCGCCGGTGCGGGTGCCAATCTGGCACTGAATTGCGACCTGGTGCTGGCCGCGCGCTCGGCCAGCTTCATCCAGGCCTTCAGCAAGATCGGCCTGGTGCCTGACACCGGCGGCACCTGGCTGCTGCCACGGCTGGTGGGCCGGGGCAAGGCCCTGGGTCTGACACTGCTGGGTGACAAGCTGCCTGCCCCCGAGGCCGAGCAGATGGGGCTGATCTGGCGCTGTGTCGACGATGAGGCTCTGCTCGCCGAGGCGCAGACCCTGGCCGAGCGCCTGGCTGCCCAGCCCTCACGCGCCCTGGTGGCCACCCGTCAAGCCCTGGATGAGGCGCAAGGCCTGTCGCTCGACGGTGCCCTGGCTCTGGAAGCCCGCCTGCAAAGCCAACTCGGTGCTGCCCACGACTACCTCGAAGGTGTGGCCGCTTTCGGCCAGCGCCGCGCTCCTGTTTTCACTGATCGCTGAACCCATCATGGCTGAACTCACCCCCCAACAGATCGCTGACCAGGTGCGCGTCGGCATGCTTGCCAACGACAACGTCACCCTGGGCTTCGGCATGCAGATCCAGGAAGTGACTCCGGGCGGCGCCGTGCTCAGCATGACCGTGCGCGAAGACATGCTCAACGGCCACAAGACCTGCCATGGCGGCCTCATCTCCACCCTGGCCGATTCGACCTTCGCCTTTGCCTGCAACTCTTACAACGAGCTCACCGTCGCCTCGGGCTTCAGTGTCGATTTCATGGCCCCGGCCCGTGCCGGCGACGTGCTCACGGCCCGGGCCACCGAGGTGTCCAAGGCTGGGCGTACCGGCGTTTACGACGTCGAGGTGAGCAACCAGAACGGCGAGCGCATCGCGGTGTTCCGCGGCCGTTCCTACACGATCAAAGGCAAGCCGGCGGTCGCCGGCTGAAGTACCAGGAGACCCACATGACCGCCAAGACCCCCGCCCCCGGAGAGCTCGACCCGATCGAGACCGCCAGCCGCGACGAGATCGCCGCCCTGCAGCTGAGCCGTCTGCGTGCCACCCTGCAGCGCGCCTACGACAACGTGCCGCATTACAAGAAGGCCTTCGATGCCAAGGGCGTGCACCCCGACGATCTGAAGCAGCTCAGCGACCTGAGCAAGTTCCCCTTCACGGTCAAGACCGACCTGCGCGACAACTACCCCTTCGGTCTGTTTGCCGTGCCTCGGGAGCAGGTGGTGCGCATCCATGCCTCCTCGGGCACCACCGGCAAGCCGACGGTGGTGGGCTACACCAAAAACGACATCGACACCTGGGCCGACCTGGTGGCGCGCTCGATCCGGGCGGCCGGCGGCCGTCGGGGCGATACCGTGCATGTGGCCTATGGCTACGGTCTGTTCACCGGCGGCCTGGGCGCCCATTACGGCGCTGAGCGCCTGGGCTGTACCGTGATTCCGATGTCCGGTGGGCAGACCGAGAAGCAGGTGCAGCTGATCACTGACTTCAAGCCCGACATCATCATGGTCACGCCGAGCTACATGCAGGTGATCATCGAAGAGTTTGCGCGCCAGGGCCTGGATGCCGCGGCCAGCTCGCTCAAAGTGGGCATCTTCGGGGCCGAGCCCTGGACCGAGGCGATGCGCCGTGACATCGAGACCAAGGCCGGCATCGACGCGGTCGACATCTATGGCCTGTCCGAGGTGATGGGCCCCGGCGTGGCCTGCGAATGCATCGAGAGCAAGGACGGTCCGGTGATCTGGGAAGACCATTTCTACCCCGAGATCATCGACCCCCTGACCGGCGAAGTGCTGCCGGACGGCTCTGAAGGCGAGCTGGTCTTCACCTCGCTGAGCAAAGAGGCGTTGCCCATCATCCGTTACCGCACGCGTGACCTGACCCGTCTGCTGCCGCCCACCTCACGGGCCTTCCGCCGCATGGGCAAGATCGTGGGTCGCAGCGATGACATGCTGATCATCCGTGGCGTCAACGTGTTCCCGACCCAGATCGAAGAGATCGTGCTGCAGCACGCCAAGCTCTCGGGCCAGTATCAGATCCTGGTCAAGCGCGACGGCAACCTCGACGAGGTCGAGGTGCGCTGTGAGCTGCAGCCAGCGGCTGGTCCGCTCAGTCCGGTCGAGGTCAAGGAGATCGCCGACTGGCTCAAGCACCGCATCAAGACCCTGGTCGGCATCTCGACCCGCGTCCAGGTGCAGGAACCCGAAACCATCGAACGCACGCTGACCGGCAAGGCCCGGCGCGTGATCGATACCCGGCCCCGTTGAGGCCACTTTCCCGAAAGGAACCCCACCATGTACACCCAAGCGATGGACACCATGGCCCGCGAGCCGGGCGACGGCCGCAAAGTGGTCCGCTCGGCCGAGGAGGCGCTGCTCGAAGAGCGCTTCGAGGCCCGCATCGACGACGGCGACTTCATCGAGGCCAAAGACTGGATGCCCGAGCACTACCGCAAGACCCTGGTGCGCCAGATCAGCCAGCACGCCCACTCCGAGATCGTCGGCATGCTGCCCGAGGGCAACTGGGTCACCCGTGCGCCCACGCTCAAGCGCAAGGCCATCCTGCTTGCCAAGATCCAGGACGAGGGCGGCCATGGCCTGTACCTGTATGCCGCCGCCGAGACCCTGGGTGTATCGCGTGACGAACTGCTCGATGCCCTGCACACCGGCAAGGCCAAGTACAGCTCGATCTTCAACTACCCCACGCTGAACTGGGCCGACATGGGCACCATCGGCTGGCTGGTCGATGGCGCGGCCATCATGAACCAGGTGCCGATCTG
>RXJO01000417.1 GCA_003987795.1 Curvibacter sp. | reverse complement strand
GTGGGCGCTGGTGCCGCCGGCATCCACGGCCACGGTCACGGGCATGTCCACCACGTCGAACTCGTAGATGGCTTCCATGCCCAGGTCAGCAAAGCCCACCACCTTGGCGGCCTTGATGGCCTTGGACACCAGGTAGGCGGCGCCGCCGACAGCCATCAGGTAGGCCGACTTGTGCTTCTTGATGGCGTCGATCGCGACCGGGCCACGCTCGGCCTTGCCCACCATGGCGATCAGGCCGGTCTGGGCCAGCATCATCTCGGTGAAACCGTCCATGCGGGTGGCGGTGGTGGGGCCGGCGGGGCCGACGGCCTCGTCCTTGACCGGGTCGACCGGACCCACGTAGTAGATCACGCGGTTGGTGAAATCGACGGGCAGCTTTTCGCCCTTGGCCAGCATGTCCTGGATGCGTTTGTGGGCGGCATCACGGCCGGTCAGCATCTTGCCGTTGAGCAGCAGGGTGTCGCCAGGCTTCCAGCTGGCGACTTCGGCCGGGGTCAGCGTGTTCAGGTCGACCTTGCGGCTCTTGTTGTAGTCAGGGGTCCAGTCCACATTGGGCCACAGGTCCAGGCTCGGCGGATCCAGATAGACCGGGCCGGAGCCGTCGAGCACGAAGTGGGCGTGGCGGGTTGCCGCGCAGTTCGGGATCATGGCCACCGGCTTGCTGGCGGCATGGGTGGGATACATCTTGATCTTGATGTCGAGCACGGTGGTCAGGCCACCCAGGCCTTGGGCGCCGATGCCCAGTGCGTTGACCTTCTCGTACAGCTCCAGACGCAGTTCTTCGACCTGGGTGAGTTTGTCACCCTTGGCCGCCTTGGCCTGCAGCTCGTACATGTCCAGGTCGTCCATCAGGCTTTCCTTGGCCATCAGGACGGCCTTCTCGGCCGTGCCGCCGATGCCGATGCCCAGCATGCCCGGTGGGCACCAGCCGGCACCCATGGTGGGCACGGTCTTCAGCACCCAGTCGACCACGCTGTCGCCGGGGTTGAGCATGACCATCTTGCTCTTGTTTTCGCTGCCGCCGCCCTTGGCGGCCACGGTCACTTCCACGGTGTTGCCGGGCACGATCTCGGCGAAGATCACGGCCGGGGTGTTGTCCTTGGTGTTCTTGCGGGCGAATTGCGGGTCGGCCACCACCGAGGCACGCAGGGTGTTGTCGGGGTGGTTGTAGCCGCGGCGCACGCCTTCGTTGATGGCGTCGTCCAGACTGCCGGTGAAGCCTTCCCAACGCACGTCCATGCCCACTTTCAGGAACACGTTGACGATGCCGGTGTCCTGGCAGATCGGGCGCTGACCGGTGGCGCTGAGCTTGCTGTTGGTCAGGATCTGGGCGATCGCATCCTTGGCCGCCGGGCTCTGCTCGCGTTCATAGGCGCGGGCCAAGTGGGCGATGTAATCGGTGGGGTGGTAGTAGCTGATGTACTGCAGGGCCCCGGCGATGGAGTCGATGAGGTCGCTTTGCTTGATGGTGGTCATGGTTCTTCGTGGGCTGGAAGGGACAATGCGGAATCCGGTGAGGGCTGGCCGTCTGGCGGTCCGGCGCGATTATCCCAGGGCTGGGCGCGAAAGGCCGGGTACGCCAACGGCTTGCCCGAATCACGGGCAGGCGGTATTTTGACAGGTTGAAACCATCCGAGGTCGCGTCATGTCAACTCGTGTCGAAGTCGACTCCTTTGGGCCGATTGAAGTCCCGGCTGATCGCCTGTGGGGAGCCCAGACCCAACGCTCGCTGCAGAACTTCGCCATTTCCGGCGAGCGGCAGCCCCGCGAGCTGATCATGGCGCTGGCCCAGGTCAAGCGGGCCTGCGCCTACGTCAACCAGCGCATGGGGCTGCTGCCATCGCCCAAGGCCATGGCCATCATCGCAGCCGCCGAAGAGGTGCTGGAGGGGCGCCACGACGATCAGTTTCCGCTGGTGGTCTGGCAGACCGGCTCGGGCACCCAGACCAACATGAACCTCAATGAGGTGCTGGCCAACCGGGCCAGCGAGTTGCTCGGGGGCCCAAGAGGGCAGGGGCGTCTGGTGCACCCGAACGACGATGTGAATTGCAGCCAGTCCTCCAACGATGTGTTCCCCACCGCCATGCATGTGGCTGCGGTGGACGGGCTGACCCATCGCCTGTTGCCGGCGCTGCTGCAGTTGCAGGCGGTGTTCAGCGGGCAGGCGCAGGCTTTCGGCGACATCGTGAAGATCGGGCGCACCCACCTTCAGGACGCCACGCCGCTCACTCTGGGGCAGGAGTTCTCTGGCTATGCCGCCCAACTGCTCCATGCCGAGCGCCATGTGCGCGATGCGCTGCCGCATCTGTACGAGCTGGCCTTGGGTGGCACGGCGGTGGGCACCGGGCTGAACGCGCCTGCGGGCTACGCCCAGGCGGTGGCTGAAGAGCTGGCCGGCTTGACCGGGCTTCCCTTCGTCACGGCGCCCAACAAGTTCGAAGCCCTGGCCTCGATGGATGGCATCGTGCATGGCCATGGTGCTCTCAAGACACTGGCGGCCAGTCTGTTGAAGATCGCCAATGATCTGCGCTGGCTGGCCAGCGGGCCGCGCTGCGGCATCGGCGAGATCACCCTGCCCGAGAACGAGCCGGGCTCGTCCATCATGCCGGGCAAGGTCAACCCGACGCAGTGTGAAGCCCTCACCATGCTGGCTGCTCAGGTCATGGGCAATGATGTGGCGATCAACTTCGGGGGGGCCAGCGGCCAATTCGAGCTCAATGTCTTCCGGCCCATGGCGGCCCATAACTTTTTGCAAAGTGTGCGACTGCTGGCAGACGGCATGAACAGTTTCAGGCTCAATTGCGTGATCGGCATCGAGCCTCAGCGCGGACGCATTGCCGAATTGCTGGAGCGTTCACTGATGCTGGTCACAGCGCTGAGCCCTCATATCGGCTACGACCGTGCGGCCGAAGTGGCCAAGACGGCCCACCGGGATGGCCTGAGTCTGCGCGAGGCGGCTTTGGCCCTGGGCGTGGTCACCGCCGAGCAGTTTGATGCCTGGGTGGTCCCGGCCGCCATGACCCGGCCGGGTTGAGGTGGCGGCGCGACGATCCAGGCGCTTCAGTGTTCGTCGCCATGCGACCCGCTCATCAGCCGATCGGTCAGGGCGATGGCCAGCGCAGACAGCAGGAAGGCGATGTGGATGGCTGTCTGCGCGATCAGCACCCGATCGGAGTAGTTGTCGGCATTGATGAAGGTCTTGAGCAGGTGGATCGAGCTGATGCCGATGATGGCGGTGCCCAGCTTGACTTTCAGCACCGACGCATTCACGTGGCTCAGCCACTCCGGTTGATCGGGATGGCCTTCGAGGTTCATGCGGCTGACAAAGGTCTCGTAGCCCCCCACGATCACCATGATCAGCAGGTTGGAAATCATCACCACGTCGATCAAGGCCAGCACGACCAGCATGATGATGGTTTCATTCAAGGCATGGATCTCGGTGCCTGTCTTGTAGCCGATGCCGTTCACCAGGGCCTGCAAAGCCGTCTGGCTGCCGAATGCGGCTTCGATCAGGTGAACCAACTCGACCCAAAAGTGAAACACATAGATGCCCTGGGCTGCGATCAGGCCCAGGTACAGAGGCAGTTGAAGCCAGCGACTGGCAAAGATCAGGGCCGGCAAGGGACGCAGTGGAGAGGCTTTGGGCGGGTTTTGTGGGCTCATGATTGAATTTTATGAACGATTGATAGTCGGCTCCGTTTGTAACAAATGACTGTGAAAACCAGCGCAAAGCCCGTGCCGCAGTCCGGCCATGTGAGGCCAGTCGGGTTCGTGCGGCTGTAAGCTTGACGCCAGTCAGAGCGCTGTAAGGGCCAAGGGCCACATTTACGCGCAAATAGCCCTATCGAAACGAAGGAGACAAGCATGAGTGCCAACCCCCAAGCAGGCGATCACAACGCCGTGTATCTGCCCAGCGAGGCGTTCGTCAAGAACGCTCACGTGTCAGGCATGGCCGCCTATGAGGCGCTGTGCAAAGAGGCCGAAGCCGACTACGCCGGCTACTGGGGTCGCCTCGCCAAGGAGCTGATCTCCTGGAAGACGCCTTTCACCCAAGTGCTCGACGAGAGCAAGGCCCCGTTCTTCAAGTGGTTCGCCGATGGCACGCTGAACGCGTCCTACAACTGCCTGGACCGCAACATCGAGCGTGGTCTTGGCGACAAGACCGCGCTGATCTTCGAAGCCGACGGCGGTGAAGTCACCAAGATCTCGTACAAGGATCTGCTCGCCAAGACCAGCCAGATCGCCAATGGCCTGAAGTCCATCGGCATCGGCAAGGGTGACCGGGTCATCATCTACATCTCGATGTCGATCGACGGGGTGGCGGCCATGCAGGCCTGCGCCCGCATCGGTGCGATCCACTCGGTGGTGTTCGGCGGTTTCTCGGCCCAGTCGGTGCGCGACCGTGTTCAGGACACCGGCGCCAAGGCCATCATCACCGCCGACCAGCAGGTGCGCGGTGGCAAGCACCTGCCCCTGAAGTCCATCGTCGACGAGGCGCTGGCCCTGGGTGGCTGCGAATCGGTTCAAAACGTGCTGGTGGTGAAGCGCACCGGCGCCGACATCGCCATGACCGCGGGCCGTGATCTGTGGATGTCGGATGTGGCTGACAAGCAGTCCACCACCTGCGAGCCTGAATGGGTCGAGGCCGAGCACCCCCTGTTCCTGCTCTACACCTCGGGCTCCACCGGCAAGCCCAAGGGCGTGCAGCACTCCACCGGCGGCTACCTGCTGCATGCAGCCTTGACCACCAAGTGGACCTTCGACCTGAAGGCCGACGACGTCTTCTGGTGCACGGCCGACATCGGCTGGGTGACCGGCCACAGCTACATCACCTATGGCCCGCTGGCCCTCGGTGGCACCGAGATCGTGTTCGAGGGCGTGCCGACCTTCCCCGACGCCGGTCGTTTCTGGAAGATGATCCAGGATCACAAGGTCAGCATCTTCTACACGGCCCCGACGGCCATCCGTTCCTTGATCAAGGCCGCCGAGGCCAATGCCGCCGTGCACCCCAAGAGCTACGACCTGAGCAGCCTGCGTCTGCTGGGCTCGGTGGGCGAGCCGATCAACCCGGCCGCCTGGGAGTGGTACTACCGTGAAGTCGGTGGCAGCCGTTGCCCCATCGTCGACACCTTCTGGCAGACCGAGACCGGCGGCCACATGATCACCCCGCTGCCCGGCGTGACCCCCATGGTGCCGGGTTCGTGCACCCTGCCTTTCCCGGGCATCCAGGCCGCCATCGTCGATGAGACCGGCAAGGACGTGCCCAACGGGCAGGGCGGCATCCTGGTGGTCAAGAAGCCATGGCCTTCGATGATCCGGACCATCTGGGGTGATCCAGACCGTTTTGTGAAGAGCTATTACCCGGCCGATTTCCAGGGCAAGTACTACCTGGCCGGCGATGGCGCCATCCGGGACGAGAAGACCGGTTACTTCACCATCACCGGTCGCATCGACGACGTGCTGAACGTGTCGGGTCACCGCATGGGCACCATGGAGATCGAATCGGCGCTGGTCAGCTGCACCGAGCTGGTGGCCGAGGCTGCCGTGGTGGGCCGCCCCGACGACACCACAGGCGAGGCCATCTGTGCCTTCGTGGTGCTCAAGCGCCCCCGCCCCACGGGCGATGAGGCCAAGGCCATCGCCAAGCAGCTGCGCGACCATGTGGCCAAGGAGATCGGCCCCATCGCCAAGCCCAAGGACATCCGGTTTGGCGAGAACCTGCCCAAGACCCGTTCGGGCAAGATCATGCGCCGTCTGTTGCGCAGCCTGGCCAAGGGAGAGTCGATCACCCAGGACACCAGCACGCTGGAGAACCCGGCCATCCTGACCCAGCTCGACGAGACCTATTGATCCCGTCCTGACCCCCGGTCATCTGATCCCCGCCCTGTGCGGGGATTTTTCATGGGGGATTGAAATCGGGAGGTCAGCCCCGCGTCTGGCGAGCGTCTGATTCAGGTGGTGCGAACCACCAGGGCGAAACTGCGGGCCCTTGCCTGGGTCGCGGCCTGCGAGAAGGTGGTGCGCCGGTTGTCGGCGCGAGGGAAGACCCACCGGAGTGAACCCCGGTGGGCTGGGGGAGGGGGGGCAGGCTGTCGGTCAGCGCAAGACCAGCACCGGAATGGTCGAGTGGGTCAGCACCTGCTGGGTTTCGCTGCCCAGCAGCAGGCGCTTGATGCCCTTGCGACCATGGGAGGCCATCACGATCAGGTCGCACTTGTGCTTCTTGGCGGCAGCCAGCAGGGCTTCTGCAATCAGGTCGGACTTGACCACCACGGATTTCGCCTTGAGACCGTTCTCGGTGGCCGCCTTCTTGACGGCATCCACCACGGCCTGACCATGGTCGGTCCATTCTTTCTCGATGCGACCCACCTCGTCCACGCTCAATGGCACCGAACCCTCGAAGTAGCTTTGCGGGTAGCGCGGCACCACCTTGACGGCCACCAACTCCGCCCCGGCCAGGGTGGCGAGGTCGATGCCGGTCTTGACGGCCTTCTGAGACAGCTTGGAACCGTCGGTTGCAACCAGAATTCGCTTGTACATGAGGATCTCCTTGGGCTTCAGTGAGGTCAGATTAGCGATCGAGCGTCTTTTCAGGCTTGATCTGAATCAAGAGGGTGACACAGAATCAAGGTTAGGCTCCAACCCATGAATTCAGCACGCTCTGCGCAACTCAATTCGCTCGACCTGCTGGCTTCCCCGACGGAAGCGCCGGTGCAGGCGGGTGTCGCCACTCGGGAATCCGAGCGGCTTGGGTTGCTGGACGATCCTCAGGAATGGCCTGTGTTTGGTCGTCGATGCGACGACAAGGGTCCGTCGGCGCCGCCCGCTGACGCCGGGGCTTCGGGGCCTTGGGAATCCCAGGTGGTCCTGGAGGGCATGCACTGTGCGGCCTGTGCCCTGACCATCGAGCAGGCCTTGCTCGCCGTGCCCGGCGTCATGGAGGCTCAGGTGAATGCAGCCACGCACCGTGCGCGCGTGGTCTGGCAGCCTGGCCAGGTGTTGCCTTCGCGTTGGATGTCGGCCGTGGGGGCCGCGGGCTACCGGGCCTTGCCCGCTCGTGATGCCTTCACGGTGGAGCTGCGCCAGCAAGAGCAGCGCCGCGCGCTGTGGCGTCTCGGGGTGGCGGGCTTTTGCATGATGCAGGTCATGATGTATGCATGGCCTGCCTATGTGGCCAATGCTGGCGACATGACCGACGACATGGCGCAACTGCTGCGCTGGGCGTCATGGGTGCTCACCTTGCCGGTGATGCTGTTCTCGTGCAGCCCCTTCTTTCGCAATGCCTGGCGCGATGTGCGTCAGCGCCGCATCAGCATGGACTTCCCGGTGGCCTTGGGCATGGCGGTCACCTTCGTGGTGAGCTCGGCGGCCACCTTCGACGCCAGCGGGCCTTTGGGGCATGAGGTCTATTACGACTCGCTGACCATGTTCGTGTTCTTCCTGCTCACCGGGCGGTGGATGGAATTGCGCCTGCGGGATCGCACCGCAGGGGCCCTGGAGGCCTTGATGAACCGCCTGCCCGACAGCGTGGAGCGGCGTGTGGCTGATGGCGCGTTCGAGCGTGTGGCCGTGCGCCGGCTGGTGGTCGGGGACGTGGTCCGTGTGCTGCCGGGGGAGGGCTTTCCTGCGGATGGCGAGGTGCTCGAGGGCGAGACCCTGGTCGACGAGGCCTTGCTCACCGGCGAGTCGCGCCCGGTGCATCACGCGGCAGGCTCCCAGGTGACGGCGGGCAGCCACAACTTGTCGGCGCCGGTCCTGGTGCGGGTGGCGCGCCTCGGAGCGGATACGCGTTTTGCCGAGATCGTCACGATGATGGAGCAGGCCTCCATGGACAAGCCTCGCCTCGCGCTGCTGGCCGACCGATTTGCCCGGCCCTTCCTCCTGGCTGTGTTGGCTGCAGCGGCCTTGTCGGCAGCCTGGTGGTGGTCAGTCGATCCCGGGCGGGCCTTGATGGTGGCGGTGGCGGTGTTGATCGTCACCTGTCCCTGCGCCTTGTCGCTGGCGACGCCGGCGGCCATGCTGGCTGCAGCAGGGGCCATGGCCCGCCAGGGCGTGCTGGTGCGCAACCTGCAGGCATTGGAGGCATTGGCCGAGGTGGATCAGTTTGTGTTCGACAAGACGGGTACGCTCACCCGTGACGGCATGACCGTTCAGGCCTTGCATGTGAGGCCTGGCTCCGACCCGGCGCAGGTGCTGCGGCTGGCCCGTGGCCTGGCCGCCCACTCGCTGCATCCGGTGTCCCGCTCGGTCCATTCTGCGACGGCGCTGGCCCCGGTCTTGAGGCCGCTCGGCCTTGGCGCTGAAGACCTCACGCCGGCCATGCTGGAGCAGGTGCGTGAGGTTTCCGGTTCGGGTCTGGAGGGGCGGGCCAAACTGTCCGGCCTGGGGGATGCTGTCTACCGTCTGGGGTCGGCTGCCTGGTGTGGCCTGGGCGCCGCGGAGCTGAGCCGTGCCGGCGATCTGCAACAGGTCTACTTGGCCGATGGGCAGGGATGGCTCGCCACCTTCGATCTGCAGGAGGATGTGCGAGAGGATGCTGCCGAGACGGTGCGCGAGTTGACGGCTCAAGGGCTGGGTGTGGCCCTGCTGTCGGGTGATCGGGCAGCATCAGCCGCCCGGGTGGCCGGGCAGGTCGGCATTGAGCGCTTTCATGGCGACTGCGCCCCGGCCGACAAGCTGGCCATCATGCGCGAGGCGCAGCGCAACGGGCACCATGTGGCCATGGTGGGTGACGGGCTCAACGATGGTCCGGTGCTGGCCGGCGCGCATGTGTCCTTTGCCTTTGGCAATGCGGTCCCGCTGGCGCGCTCCCGTTCTGATTTTGTGGTGATGGGTGGGCAACTGTCGCGCTTGCCCGACACTGTGGCCCTGGCCCGGCGCACCCTTCGGGTGGTGCGTCAGAACCTGGTCTGGGCTGCGGCCTACAACGCGATTTGCGTGCCTTTGGCGGTGGTGGGCTGGTTGCCTGCCTGGCTGGCTGGTTTGGGCATGGCCTTGAGTTCACTGATCGTGGTGCTCAATGCGGCCCGCCTGTCCTTGCCCAGCCTGTCTTTGCGGAGCCCATGATGGACATTCTTTTTCTGCTTATTCCGCTGTCGGTGGCCCTGGTGCTGCTGATTCTGGGAGGGCTCTGGTGGGCGATCCACCATGGGCAATTTGAGGGCGTGGAGCAGGAGGGAGAGCGGATTCTCAGGAACGATTGACGCACGTCAATGCACCTGTGCACGTTCGCTCTGACACTCGATCAGCAACTTAGAGGTAACCGATGAATTCATCCAATACACAAGCTGCCCTGTACAACGACACCGTGGTCAGGCAGTTCTCAATCATGGCGGTGGTCTGGGGGGTGGTTGGCATGCTGGTGGGCGTCGTGATCGCCGCCCAGCTCGCCTGGCCCGAACTCAACTTGGGCATACCATGGCTCAGTTATGGTCGCTTGCGACCCTTGCACACCAATGCGGTGATCTTCGCATTCGGTGGCTGCGCACTTTTCGCGACCAGCTACTACGTGGTGCAGCGGACCTGCCAGGTGCGTCTGTTCGCCGGCCCCTTGGCCGCGTTCACGTTCTGGGGCTGGCAATTGGTGATTCTGGCGGCGGCCATCAGCCTGCCCCTGGGATACACCACCGGCAAGGAGTACGCTGAACTCGAATGGCCGATCGACATCCTGATCACCCTGGTGTGGGTCTCCTATGCCATCGTGTTCTTCGGCACGGTCGGCATTCGCAAGGTGCGTCACATCTATGTGGCGAACTGGTTCTACGGTGCCTTCATCATCGCCGTGGCCATCCTTCACCTGGTCAACAGCGCTGAAGTTCCTGCGGGCTTCATGAAGTCCTACTCGGCTTACGCCGGTGTGCAGGACGCGATGGTGCAATGGTGGTACGGCCACAATGCGGTGGGCTTCTTCCTGACCGCTGGCTTCCTGGGCATGATGTATTACTTCATCCCGAAGCAGGCAGGTCGTCCGGTGTACTCGTATCGCCTGTCGATCGTCCACTTCTGGGCGCTGATCTTCACCTACATGTGGGCGGGTCCCCACCACCTGCACTACACGGCGCTGCCGGACTGGACCCAATCGGTCGGCATGGTCTTCTCGCTGATCCTCCTGGCTCCGAGCTGGGGCGGTATGATCAACGGCATCATGACCCTGTCGGGTGCCTGGCACAAGCTGCGTGACGACCCCGTCCTGCGCTTCCTGATCGTGTCCCTGTCGTTCTACGGCATGAGCACCTTCGAAGGTCCGATGATGTCCATCAAGACCGTCAACGCCCTGAGCCACTACACCGACTGGACCGTGGGTCACGTGCACTCTGGCGCCCTGGGTTGGGTGGGCCTGATCTCCATGGGTTCCCTCTACTACCTGATCCCGCGTCTGTTCGGCAAGAAGAACATGTACTCGGTCAAGGCGATTGAAGTCCACTTCTGGACCGCCACCATCGGCATCGTGCTGTACATCGCGGCCATGTGGATTGCCGGCGTGATGCAGGGTCTGATGTGGCGCGCCATCAATGCCGACGGCACGCTGACCTACACCTTCGTTGAAGGCGTGAAGGCCACCTTCCCGTTCTACGTGATCCGTGTCACCGGCGGCCTGCTGTACCTCGGCGGCATGATCGTCATGCTCTGGAACACCTGGATGACTGCCATCTCGGGTCGCTCGGTCGACACCCCGGTGCCTGCTGTGGTCGCCCACGCCTGAGGAGAGAAAAACCATGAGTCAACACAACGCAAACCAAGCGGCTCCCGGCGGTTTCTCGCATGAGCGCATTGAGACCAGCAACTTCCTCATGATCGTCCTGATCTTGCTGGTGGTGGCTGTCGGTGGTCTGGTGGAAATCGTTCCGCTGTTCTTCCAGAAGTCGACCACCGAGCCGGTGAAGGGTGTGCAGCCTTACACCGCCCTCCAACTGGTGGGTCGTGACATCTACATCCGCGAAGGTTGCTACAACTGCCACTCGCAGATGATCCGTCCCTTCCGTGCTGAAACCCTGCGTTATGGCCACTACTCGGTGGCTGGCGAGTTCGTGTACGACCACCCCTTCCAGTGGGGTAGCAAGCGGACCGGTCCCGATCTGCAACGTGTGGGTGGCAAGTACAGCGATGAATGGCATCGCATCCACTTGAACAACCCGCGTGACGTGGTACCAGAGTCCAACATGCCGGCTTATTCCTGGCTGGACAAGTCCACCATCGATCCGGCCGTGGTGGCCCCCCGCATGAAGGCCTTGCGCACTGTGGGCGTGCCTTACACCGACGAGCAGATTGCCGCCGGTGGCGACGAAGTCAAGGGCAAGACCGAACAGGACGCGCTCGTGGCCTACCTGCAATCCTTGGGTCGCGCACTCAAGTAAGGAGCCGTGATGGACATCACCACACTCCGCATTGCAGCCACGCTGGCCTGCTTCGTGACCTTCGTCGGCATCATGGTGTGGGCCTTCTCGCGCCGCAATGCCGCAGGTTTCCAGGAGGCTGCCCAGCTTCCCTTTGATCAAGACTGAACACAGAACGAGAGAGCACCATGAGTGACTTCACAAGCAACTTCTGGTCGGTGTACGTGACGGCGGTGACGCTGGGGGGCATTCTTGCCTGCCTGTTGCTGCTGTGGATCGCGTCCCGCAAGAAAGTGGCCGCCACGGCGGACAACACCACCGGCCACATCTGGGATGAAGACCTGCGTGAAATGAACAACCCTCTGCCTTTGTGGTGGGTGGGTCTGTTCATCATCACGGTGGTCTTCGGTCTGGGCTACCTCACGTTCTACCCGGGTCTGGGCGACTTTGCCGGCAAGCTCGGCTGGTCCACGGCCAATGAGTACGACAAGGAAGTGGCCAAGGCCAACAAGGAACTGGAACCCCTGTACGCCCGTTTCACCAGCATGTCGGTGGAAGATGCTGCCAAGGACCCGCAAGCCAAGGCCATCGGCGAGCGCCTGTTCATGAACAACTGCGCTCAATGCCACGGCTCTGATGCACGCGGCAGCAAGGGCTTCCCGAACCTGACCGATGGTGACTGGCTGCATGGCGGCACCCCCGAGAAGATCACCGAGACCATCACCGGTGGCCGCATCGGCAACATGCCTCCCATGGCGGCAGCTGTGGGCACGGCCGACGATGTCAAGAACGTGGCCAACTATGTGCTGAGCCTGTCGGGCAGTCCTCACGACTCCGTGCGTGCCAACCTGGGCAAGGCCAAGTTCGGTGCCTGCGCGGCTTGCCACGGCGCTGATGGCAAGGGCAACCAAGCCCTCGGTTCGGCCAATCTGACCGACGACATCTGGCTGCATGGCTACGGTGAAGCCGCGATCATCAACATGATCAACAACGGCAAGACCAATCAGATGCCGGCCCAGGCTGAGAAGCTCACTGCCGCTCAGATCCATGTGCTCGCGTCCTACGTGTGGGGCATGTCCAATCTGGCTCCCGCCGCGGCTGCCAAGTAAGGCTTGACCCTTGCGCCCGCCCGGACGCTGATTGACGTCCGGGCGGGTTTTCCTTTTCAATCGTGATGAGATCCCCCCGGGGTCTGATCGGGGACTGCAGTTTGGAACCCACCACTGGCGATCGCCAAAAAATCATTCCCATCGTGGCTGCCACCGATGACAGCACCGAGCTGGTATCCCTCTATGCGGCCCAGCAGAAGATCCATCCCCGTTCCGTCAGCGGTTTTTTCAGTCGTTGGCGCTGGGCCTTGGTCATCTTCACGCAACTGGTTTTCTATGGCCTGCCCTGGCTGGAGTGGGGGCAGCGTCAGGCGGTGCTGTTTGATCTCGGAGCACGCCGCTTTTTCATTTTTGGCCTGGTTCTCTACCCTCAGGACTTCATCTACCTGACGGGCTTGTTGGTCATCTCGGCCTTGGCCCTGTTCCTGTTCACGGCGGTTGCGGGCCGCCTCTGGTGCGGCTACGCCTGCCCGCAGACCGTCTACACCGAAATTTTTCTCTGGATCGAGCATCACATCGAAGGTGACCGCCAGGCCCGAATCCGCCTCGATGAGGCTCCGATGAGCCTCGAGAAGATCGTCAAGCGCAGCTTCAAGCACATCGTCTGGCTCACCCTGTCGGTCTGGACGGGTTACACCTTTGTGGGTTATTTCTCGCCGATCCGTGATCTGGGCATGGCCTTTCTGACCACGCAGATGGGCGGCTGGGAGATCTTCTGGGTGCTCTTCTATGGTTTTGCCACCTATGGCAACGCTGGTTTCATGCGTGAGCAGGTGTGCAAGTACATGTGCCCGTATGCCCGGTTCCAGAGCGCGATGTTCGACAAGGACACCCTGATCGTCACATACGACGACGCCCGCGGTGATCCGAGGGGTTCCCGGTCCCGCAAGGCTGATCCTGCGGCATTGGGCTTGGGGTCGTGTGTGGATTGCAGCCTGTGTGTGCAGGTCTGTCCCACCGGAATCGACATCCGAAAAGGACTGCAGTACGAGTGCATCGGCTGCGGGGCCTGTGTGGATGTCTGCGATACCGTGATGGACAAGATGAACTACCCTCGCGGGCTCATTCGGTACTCTACTCAGAACGCCGTCTCGAAAAAATGGGGGCGGCCCGAGATCATGCAGCGGGTGTTCCGCCCACGCACCATCCTCTATGGTGTGGTGTTGCTGGCGCTCACTGTCGGCTTGCTGGTCAGCCTGGTGCTCCGCACGCCGCTCAAGGTCGATATCGTGCGGGATCGGGCGGCGCTTTCGCGCATCGTGTCCGGTGGCAAACTCGAGAATGTCTACCGACTGCAGATCATGAACGCGACTGAAAAAGAGCAGACCTATGTCATCCAGGCCTCTGGCCTGGACGGCATCGAGGTGGCTTCCGAGCAGCAGGTGCTCATCGAGCCCGCTCAGTCGCGCTGGGTGCCGGTGCGGCTGCAGGTCCCTTATGGCGCCGTGGCGCCGGGCTCCCACACGGTCTACTTTGCCGTGGGCGAAGCGGGCGGGGGAGCTCACGTTTCTGAGAAGTCGGTTTTCCTGGTCCCTCGTTGAGACACATCTCCTATGAACACAACAGCCTCCTCCAACGCATCAGCCACCCCCGCCACCTCGCGTCCCTGGTGGACCCACGGCCATGTCTGGATGATCATTGCCGGCCCCGCCATCGTGGTGGTGGCAGGCTTCGTCACCCTGTGGCTGGCCATCCGCACGCCGGACCCCGTGATCGAGGCCGACTATTACAAGCGCGGTGTCGAGATCAATAAGACCTTGCCCGATGCAGACCCCAAAGCCATGATGCCTGCCCTGCAGGGGCGCAACCATGCGGCCACGCCGACTCAGGATATTCCCGAGCCCAAGCGTTAAGCCTCTTACCGTTTTGGCGGCTGCGGGCTAGGATGGTTCAAACAACCGGAGAGCCTCATGCTGAGTCAACGCCTGATGTGGATCGCCTGGCCCGCCTTCTTGGTGGCAGGAGTGCTTGAAATACTGGTTTTTGCCGTGGTCGACCCACACGACCTGACCTGGTTTGGTCAGCCCGTCGAACTGTCACGCCAAGGGGTGTACACCATCGCCTTCTTCGCGTTCTGGGCCTGTGCCATCGTGTCCAGTGGCTTGACCACCTTGCTGGCGCAGTCGCCGTTCGAGGTCAATCGCTGCCCCTTGCCAGGCGTCGATCGTCCCGACGGTTGTCCCAAGCAAGAGGCGGCCTGTCACTGAGCGAGCCTCGTTTCATCGGCCTGATGTCCGTGAGTTGCGGGCCGATCGCTGAGCCGGCTCCTGGCCTTTGTCGGCCATCCTCGCAAGCGGGCCACGGCTGTCCGAAATGAAAACACCCGGCAGGCCGGGTGTCGTGCTTTCAGGCCTGCTGCCGCATGGCCGCAGGAAGAGGCCGGGCGGTCACGCCGCCCCATCGCCCCGTCTCACTGGCAAGTCTGTGAGTTCACGATGCGCTTGAGGGCATCGGTGTCCAGGATGCGCACATGGCGCTGCTTGACCTCGACGATGTTCTCTTCCACAAATTTCGAGAACGTGCGGCTGACGGTCTCAAGCTTCAGGCCCAGGTAGCTGCCGATTTCTTCGCGGGTCATGCGCAGCACCAGCTCGGATTGGGAGAAGCCGCGGGCGTGCAGACGTTGGACCAGATTGAGCAGGAAGGCCGCGAGGCGTTCTTCGGCCCGCATGCTGCCCAGCAGCAGCATCACACCGTGCTCACGCACGATTTCGCGGCTCATGATCTTGTGCACATGGTGCTGCAGTGCCGTCACCTCGCGCGACAACTCTTCAATGCGGTCAAAGGGCATGACACACACTTCAGCGTCTTCAAGGGCCACCGCGTCGCAGGTGTGGTGGTCTTGCACGATCCCGTCGAGACCGATGATCTCGCCGGCCATCTGGAAGCCCGTGACCTGATCACGCCCGTCTTCGGTCGCCACGCAGGTTTTGAAGAAACCGGTGCGGATGGCATACAGCGATGTGAATTTTTCGCCGTTGCGGAACAGCGTCGTGCCACGCTTGACCTTGCGGCGGATCGCCACCACCTCATCGATGCGTTCGAGTTCTTCGGGCTTCAGGCCCATGGGCATGCACAACTCGCGCAGATTGCAGTTGGAGCAGGCAACTTTGATGGTTTGTGGGTTCATTCGCCTAATAGAAGAGTCAGCGCCAGAGCTCAATGGCTTTGCAAGCTCGGTATTTACAGGTGTGTCAAACATGGCTCCTCCTGATGTGCCTCAAATTGTGACTTTGTGTGCGCGTGGCTCGCTTGATCCACATCAAGTCCTCTTTCCTTGGCTGATGCACATTATGGTGTCCAGAAGGAAAAATGCCAGATGAATGTCGTTTCGCCAGAGCTGTTGCGTCGGTTTGATGTACCGGGGCCCAGGTACACCTCCTATCCTACGGCCGACCGCTTTGTTGAGGCTTACACCGAAGCAGATTATCGCCAGGCCCTGGATCAGCGCCGTGGCGGTGGTGCAGCGGCATTGGCGCTGCCTCTGTCCCTGTACATCCACATTCCGTTTTGCGAGTCCCTCTGTTACTACTGCGCTTGCAACAAGATCATCACGAAGCACCCTGAGCGGGCCGACGAATACCTGCGTTACCTGGGTCGCGAAGTGGATCTGCATGTGCAGCAGATCGGCTCGGGGCAGGCTGTCAGCCAGTTGCATCTGGGGGGCGGCAGTCCGACCTTTTTGAGCGACGACGGCCTCAGCGAGTTGATGGCCATGTTGCGGCGCAATTTCTCGCTGGCGCCGGGGGGGGAGTACTCGATCGAGGTCGATCCGCGCACCGTCACCCCCGCTCGCCTGGCCCATCTGGCCCGCCTGGGTTTCAATCGTCTCAGTTTCGGCGTGCAGGATTTCGATCCTGCCGTGCAAAAGGCGGTGCACCGCATTCAGCCCGCCGAGCAGGTGTTCGATCTGGTGGCAGAAGCGCGACGCATCGGTTTCGAGTCGATCAATGTCGATCTGATCTACGGGCTGCCCAGGCAGACCCCTGAGTCCTTTGACCGCACGCTGGCCCAGGTGACCGAGTTGCGGCCTGATCGCATCGCCCTGTATGCCTATGCCCATCTGCCGGAGCGATTCAAACCCCAGCGGCGCATCATCTCGGTGGAGCTGCCGGGCGGTCCGGCCAAGGTGTCGATGCTGTCGCGTTCGTTGTCGGCCTTCATGGACGCAGGCTATGTCTATGTCGGCATGGACCACTTTGCCTTGCCCAACGATGCCTTGGCCGTGGCCAAGCGTCAGGGGCGCTTGCATCGCAACTTCCAGGGCTACAGCACCCAGCCTGATTGCGATCTGATCGGTTTAGGCGTTTCGGCCATCGGCCGGGTTGGCGCCACTTACAGCCAGAACGCCAAGACACTCGAAGACTATTACGACTTCCTCAATCAGGGCCGCCTGCCCGTGGTGCGGGGCTTGGCCCTGTCGCGGGATGATCTGGTCAGGCGTGCCGTCATCATGGCACTCATGTGTCAGGGGCGGCTGGTCTACGAATCCATCGATCTGGCATGGCTGATCGACAGCCGCAGCTATTTCTCGGCCGAGATGGCCCTGTTGCAGGATCTGGCCAAGGACGGCCTGCTCACCATGGATGACTCCGGGATCGAGGTCACGCCCAATGGGTGGTTCTTCATCCGGGCCATTGCCATGGTCTTCGACCGTTATTTGCAGGCCGATCGCAACCGTGCCCGTTTCTCCCGCATCATCTGAGCCTGCTTGCCCGCGAGCCCTGTTGGGTTCGGTGGGCGGTTGGCTTCAAGGAGACGGAAGGTGTTGAGTTCCCTGGCTTGGACGGCTTTGCTCATGGGGCTGGCGGGTGGCCCGCATTGCGTGGCGATGTGCGGGGCCGCCTGTTCGGCCTTGGGGCGCGCTTCGAGCGCCGGCGCGCGGCCAATTTTGTGGCTTGCTCCCGCGCAGAGCGGGGGGGCGAATGATCGCACCTTGCACAGCCTGCCCACTTGGCGCGAGTGGTTGTTCCAGCTCGGTCGTCTGATGGGCTATGCCGGCGCTGGTGCGCTGGCTGCCGTCGTGGTCGGTGGGCTGGCATGGCTCGGCGGAAAGACCGCCGTGCTGCGACCGGCCTGGATCCTGTTTCATGTCGCAGTGCTGGCCTGGGGGCTTTGGTTGGTCATCCGAGCGGAGCAACCAGCCTGGGTACAGGGGGCGGCCCGCACGGTCTGGCAGCGCGTACAACCCTTGGCCGCGCATGGTGGTGGCGTTTTCGCCACAGGTGTGGCCTGGGCTTTCATGCCGTGCGGCCTGCTCTACTCGGCCTTGCTGGTGGCCGGTCTTGCCGGTGGGCCGTTGGAAGGGGCGGTGGTGATGGCCATGTTCGCCCTGGGCGGCAGCGTGTCCCTGATCCTCGGGCCGTGGCTCTGGCGCTCGCTCCAGCAGCAGATCAATGGCTGGCGCCAGGACTGGGGAACCCGATTGGCGGGCTTGTTTTTGTGCGCCCTGGCCGGCTGGTCCCTGTGGTTGGACATGGCGCATCGGATTGCCGACTGGTGCCAATGAGCGTCCGATGCCCGCTCCGTGGGTCGCGCTGGCATCAGGTTTGATCAGGGATGTGTCCGAGAGCACCAAGTTGTCGCAAATTCCCGCCATAATGGTTTCGTCACACTGACTCATTGGTCAGCTATTCTCGAATCCATGGAAGACAGTAAGAGCAAGCTCATCGACATTCAGCGGCTGCGCAAAGGTATGTTTGTGCAGCTTGAACTCGGCTGGATGGATCATCCTTTTCCGATGGGCAGTTTCAAGATCTCTTCGGACGAACAGATCCAGACCCTGCGCTCCCTCGGTCTGACCCAGATCCGTTACGTGCCCTCGCGCAGCGACGTGCAGGCCGACGAATCCCAACCAACACCCAACCCGACCCCGGCCAACCCCGCCTCTCTGGACGCCCCAGAGCCTGCCACGGTGCCTGCGGCACCCCAAGGCCAAGGGGCCGATCAGGCGCGCCAAGCGCGGCTGGCGGCACGGCTGGCTCAGGAGCGCTGCCTCGAGGTCTGTGAGCGGCGTTTTTTTGACGCCACTCGGCAATACAAGAAGGTCGGAGAGCAACTCCGCCTGAGTCCCCAAGAGGCCAAGCGCCAGAGCGAGGAGCTTGTCGGATCCTGCGTCTCCGAGCTGCTGGCCAACGGTGAGTCGGTGATCCGGCTGTTGACCGAGGTGTCGGGCGACCGCAGTTCGACCCACCCCATCAATGTGATGGTGATCGCTCTGTTGCTTGGCAAGTCTCTTGGCCTTGAAGAGGCCGACCTCAAAGACCTCGGCATGGTTGCCATGCTGCATGACATCGGCAAGCTCGAGTTGCCTGATCGTGTCCGCTCCTTCGATGACCAGTTCACGACGGCGGAATACCGCATGTACCAGGAGCACGTCGAGCAAGGCGTGATCCTGGGCCAGCGCATGGGGCTTGCGCCCGTGGTGCTCAAGGGCATCTCCCAGCACCACGAGATGGCCGATGGCAGCGGCTTCCCCATGCGGCACAAGGTCGACCGGCTGGAGACCCTGGGCAAGATCGTGGCTCTGGTCAACCGTTACGACAACCTGTGCAATCCGTCCCGACTCGCCATTGCCCTGACGCCTCACGAGGCGTTGTCAGTGATCTTTGCGCAGATGAAGGCCCGTTTCGACACCGGTGTGCTGGGGGCGTTCATTCGCATGATGGGGGTGTACCCGCCGGGCTCCGTGGTGCAGTTGGTGAACGACCGCTTTGCCCTCGTGGTGTCGGTCAATTCATCTCGTCCGCTGCGCCCACGCGTGCTGGTTCATGATCCTCAGGTACCTCGTTCCGAGGCGTTGATCCTCGATCTGGAGCAGGTGCCTGAGCTGGGGATCAAGCGCAGCCTCAAGGCCTCGCAGCTGCCCAAGGCGGCCCTTGATTACCTGTCGCCGCGCCAACGCATCTGCTACTTCTTTGAACGGGCCGTGGAGGCGCCTTCACCGGCCGGAGCCGAGCAGTGACCGATGCCGCCCTGGCCAGGCCTGATCTGGATGGCCTGCTGGAGTCGGTCTGGTTGGTCGAGGCGCAGGGGCTCACGGTCTGTTGGGTCAACAGGGCCGCCAGCGTTTTGATGGGGGGTGTTCCACCTGAGGCGGTCCTGGGGCGTCCGGTGACCGACTGGGCAGCCTCACCCGAGGACATGATCTTCTGGTCCACCGTCCAGCCCGACGCCGACCCCGGACTGTGGTCGGAGACCCTGCTGCGTCGGCCCGATGGGACGGTGCTGCCGGTGGAGCGGCGGGTCAGCCTGACACGACTCCCCGATGGAGCACCTGCCTACCTGGTGGCGATGCTGGACCGAAGCCGTGAACAGCGCGCCGCGCATGAGTTCGAGCAGTTGGTGGCCGAGCTTCGAGCCACCCTCGACTCGACGGCCGATGGCATGCTGGTGTGCGACCTGCGGGGCGAGGTTCGCGCATTCAACCGCCGCTTCAGCCAGATCTGGGCGGTGCCCGAGTCCTTGCATCTGCACCGCGACGATTCGGCGCTGCATGCCCACTTGCAGGCCTCGGTCCTGGATCCGGATCACTACCTGCGTCGGCTGGATGAATTGGCCTCCAGCCCCGATCTGGAGGCGACGGATACCCTCTTGTTGAAGAATGGTCAGGTGCTGGAGCGATCTTGTGTGACGCAGATCAGCCGCGGCCGAGCGGTCGGCCGGGTCTATTCGTTTCGCGACATCACCGATCAGGTGGCGGCCCAGGCTGAGCTCCGGCGTGCTGCCAAGGTGTTTGAGTGCAGCCTGGATGCGATCTTCATCGCGACGGCTGCTGACGTCCTGACGGCCGTCAATCCGGCCTTTGTGCGACAGGTCCAGCCGGGTGTCCTGCCAGGCGCTTCTTCGACCCTGCCTGCAGGCTCTGAGCGCTGGGTGGGGCGAGACGTGACAGATCTGTTCGAAGATCCCGCCGACATCCGGCTCATGGACCGCATTCGCCAGACGCTCGAACTGCAAGGCTTCTGGGAGGGGGAGGTCAGCCTGCGCCGCGATGATGGCAGCCTTTGTCCGGTTCATCTGTCTTGGGTCCAGTTGCACGATGAGATCTCCGGAGTTCGCCAGAGCATCGGCTTCTTCCGCGACCTCACCGAGCAACAGGCCGCGCGGCGGCGCATTGAACAACTGGCCTACAGCGATGCGCTCACTGGGCTTCCCAACCGCCTGATGCTGTCCCAAAGAGTGGACTTCGCACTCAACATCGCCCGACGCCAGACCTGCAGCTTTGCCGTGTTGTTCCTGGACCTGGACCGGTTCAAGAACATCAACGACTCACTGGGCCATCAGTTCGGAGATCGGGTCCTGATCCAGGTGGCTGACCGCATCCGCACCTGTCTGCGCGAGGTGGACACGCTTTGCCGCCTTGGTGGGGATGAGTTTGTCCTCTACCTGCATGATGTGGATGCGGCGGGTGCGGAGAGCGTGGCCACCCGAGTGCAAGAGGCGCTGTCGCGCCCTTTTCTGCAGGACGAGATGAACTTCAGCATCGGCTGCAGCATCGGGGTGGCCATGTACCCGGGCGATGGCGACACCCTGGATGAGCTGATCAAGCAGGCCGATACCGCCATGTATGAGGTCAAGGGAGCAGGGCGGGGCCACGTCCGCTTCTATCGGCCGCAGATGAACGTCGACATGCTGTCGCGCATGAAGCTGGAGACAGCGCTTCGCATGGCCGTCGAAAACCAGGCGTTCCGTCTGCATTACCAACCCCAGCTCCATCTGGCGTCAGGTCGGCTGATCGGCGCAGAGGCTTTGATCCGCTGGTCCGACCCGGAGCGCGGCTCGGTCTCCCCAGGGCAGTTCATTCCGCTGGCTGAGGAATCCGGGTTGATCGTGCAGATCGGCGCCTGGGTGCTGGCCGAGGCTGTCCGTCAGGCGACGGTCTGGTGGCGGGAGGGGTTGCCTGTTCAGGTGTCGATCAATGTGTCGGCCCTGCAGTTCAGGCAGCCGGATTTCGTGGAGCGTGTGGCCCAGGTGCTGGCCCAGGCCGGTCTTCCTGCGGGCCTGCTGGAGTTGGAGCTCACGGAATCCATCCTGGTGCAAGATGCCGATGAGGTGCTGCAGCGCCTGCGCGCGCTGGCTGGCCTGGGCGTGCACCTGGCCATTGATGACTTCGGCACCGGTTATTCCAGCTTGGCCTACCTGAAGAAGTTTCCCATCAGCAAATTGAAGATCGATCAGTCTTTCGTGCGGGGTTTGCCCGGTGATGAGAGTGATGTCGCCATCGTCGCCGCCATGATCGGTCTGGCCCGCGCCCTCAAGCTGTCTGTGATCGCCGAGGGGGTTGAAACCGAGGCGCAGCGCGCCACCCTGCAGCAGCTGGGCTGTGACGAGTACCAAGGTTTCCTGTGTTCACCCGGCGTGCCTCCCGAGCGGTTCACGGTTTTCCTGGCGGGCGGCGGGGCCGCAGTGGCCTGAGATCTGCTTCTGGGATCGGTCAGTCGCCTGGTTGTCACCGGATGCCGGTGGGCGGGGTTCTCAGCTGCTCAGGCCCTTCCAGGCCATGTAGGCCGCCAGCAGGTACAACAGGCTGGCAAACACCCGTTTGAGCTTTTTCACGGGCAATTGATGGGCGGCCTTGGCCCCCAGTGGCGCGGTCAGCACGCTGCAGGCGGCGATCACACCCAGCGCTGGCAGCCAGATGTAGCCGAACGAAGCGGGGGGGAGTTGTGTCAGCGACTGGCCCGCAATGGCATAACCCACGACATTGGCGACCGCGATCGGAAACCCCAGTGCGGCCGAGGTGGCCACCGCGTTATGAATGGGCACGTTGCACCAGGTCATGAAAGGCACGCTCACGAACCCGCCGCCTGCACCCACCAGGCCCGACAGGAAACCGATCACGCCGCCACCGGCCACCTGGCCCGCCATGCCGGGCATCTGGCGCGCGGGGGCGGGCTTTTTGTCCAGAAACATCTGGGTGGCCGAAAACCCCACGAACAAGGCAAAGAAGATCGCCAGTGCGCTACCTTTGAGCAAGGCAAACACCCCCATGCTGGCCAGTGCGCCGCCCAGCACGATGCCCGGGGCCAGGCCCCGGACCAGATCCCATCGCACGGCGCCACGCCGGTGGTGTGCCCGCACGCTGGAGATCGAGGTGAACATGATGGTGGCCATCGAGGTGGCAATCGCCATCTTCACAGCCAGATCGGCGGCCACACCTTGGCGGCCGAGGAGGGCTGTGATGAAGGGCACCATCAGCATGCCTCCTCCGATGCCGAGCAAGCCCGCCAGAAAGCCCGAGAAGATGCCCAGAAGGGCCAGTTCAAGAATCAGGATCGGCTCGAGCAGCATGGCAGTGGCACCTGGATGCGACAGCAGACAAAAACAAGCCGGCGCTAGGCCGGCTTGTTCAGGAAGAAGGTGTCTGCGAGTGCCACCGGACCGGCATCCTGAACCGGGGGTTCAGGTGGGCAAGGGCAGACTGGCGTTGGGTTCATCTGACGCGAGACGATCACGCTCACCAGCCGATGTACCAAGCCCGGGCTCAAAGAGCATTGGTTCAAGGAAATATAAAGCCCGGCATGCACTGCAGACGGTTGCCATTGTAGGCCCGCTGAACATGGCTGGTTGCCAATCTGGCCCAGATCTTCATCAAAGCGGGGGCTTTTCTTGACAGGGCTGCGCTCGGGTGATTCAGATCAGGTGACCGTCGCCACCCAGGGCGTGGTCGAGCTGGTGGATCAGCTGTTTCAGTCGTTGGGCATCGTGATCGCTGAGGCTGCCCTTCGGCAGGGGCTCTGCCGGTACTGCCTGCGGCGCAGGTGCCTGGCGGGCCTGGGCCTGGGCCAGCAGTTCGGCGTTCTCGCGGTCAGCCAGTTCGAACGCGAAGTTCAGGGCGGCCAGCACGGCAATGCGATCCCGGGCCCGCACCTTGCCGGCGTCGCGGATCTTGCACATCGCCGTGTCCAATCGTTCCACGGCATCCAGCAGGCGGGATTCCCGGCCATCGGGGCAGGCCAGCAGGTAGCTCTGCTGCATGATCTGGACTTCGACTTGCTTCATGCGGCCTTGTCCTCGGAGGGTTCGGTGGGCAGCGGTGGCAGACGCTCCAGCAAGGCCTCGACACGCGAGCGCGCGGCGTTCAAGCGCGATTTCAGGCTGTCACGCTCGCGCCCCAGCGCGGCCAACTGCTCGGTGAGCAAGGCGTTGGTGCGTTGCAACTCTTCGTGGCGCACCAGAAGCCGCTCAACGCGATCGACGATCTGGTCAATGGGGTGCAGGTCGGAGGGTGCCATACAGCCGGCTATTGTAGGACCAGCGTCAGCGAATGGTTCTAAAATGCGGCCCGTTGGTGCTCGCGGTGTGGTTCACACACCGCAGTTCAACGGGAAGCAGGAATGGGTCGGCGCTGCGCGCCTGGCCTTCAGCCTGCGCTGCCCCCGCAACGGTCAAGCAGACGAGCCTCTTGCAGGCTCCGCCTCTCTCACGCAAGCCACTGGATGTCCTGAACACGCATCTGGGAAGGCGAGAGGGGTTGTCTCTGCCAGCCCGGATACCGGCCAACAAGGTGAATGCCGATGCCTGTCCCTTCAGGCGGCGGCGTTCGTGACGTCCAAGTGCCGGCGGGGAAGCCGGCCAGGACCTATTTTGCCGATTTGTCTCCCGTCCCATGAAGAACCGTTCCGTTCAACTGTCTGTCCGTGCGCGTGCC
>RXJO01000147.1:23615-24660 GCA_003987795.1 Curvibacter sp. | reverse complement strand
ACCGAGCTGCGCGCCGGCAGCCACGTGCTGGCCTGCCGGGTCACCGACGTCGACGGGCGCGAGCAGCCCCGCCTGCGCACCGACAACGCCGGCGGCTTTGCCAACAACAGTTGGCTCGACCACGCCATCAAGGTGCAGGTGGGTTGATCGGCTGGAGGCGGCGCAGCGCGCTGAAGGCCTCGAACTCCCAGCTGCGCTGGGCCAGCAGCAGGGTGTAGCCTTCGCGCTGGCTCTCGGGCAGCTTCTGGTCGGCCAGGTGCTGCTGGGCAAAATCCTGGGCCAGGCGCTGCAGCCGTTCCATGAACATCGGGCCCAGGCTGCGGCTGATGCTGCCGTGCACCAGCAGCAGGCCTTCGTCCGGCCCCGAGAAGGCGCCCGAGAAATAATCCAGCAGGGCATGCTCGCGGAAGAAGTTCATCACCGGCCCGTGGGGGCGCCAGCGGAAGGTCTTGGCCAGCTTGAGCCGGTAGCGGTTCAGCGGGCGCAGCTCGATGATGCCCACCCGGTCGAGTTGCAGCAGGGCCTTCACCGTCTCGGCTTCGCTGAGCCGGTAGGTCTGGATGATCTGCTCCAGGGTCCACTGGCTCAGCACGCAGATGGCGCACAGCAGCAGCTTCTTGTCGGCCACCACGGCCCGCTCCTGCGCCTCGGTCAACTGGGCCAGCAGGGGCTGGGCATCGGCCACCCGGCGGGCCAGGTCGGCAAAGTCGAGCCGCAGGGCGCGGCAGATGGCGTCGATGCGCGACAAGGACAGATCACCCTTGGCCAGCATGCGTTTGACGCTGGACTCGGCCATGCCCAGCGCGCGTGCCAGGTCGGCATAGGTCATCTGGGCGGATTTGAGTTCCTGCTTGAGGATGCGGATCAGGTCGGCGCTGCTGCTCATGGGGTTCCCTTGGGGCTGAGGGTATCGAAAAGGGCTACTAAAAGGCTATTTTGACCATTCTGGTGTCGGAAATGAGTCGTCCAAAACCCCCGATGCAGACACTTGGGGCTCAGCCCGAAGCGCTGGCTTGCCTCTAAACTCCCGTCACCGCAGATTTCT
>RXJO01000147.1:0-23563 GCA_003987795.1 Curvibacter sp. | reverse complement strand
GTTCGCCCTGCTGCGCCAGCGTCGGTTCGCGCCGTTCTTCTGGACCCAGTTCTGCGGTGCGGCCAACGACAACCTGTTCAAGTTCGCCTTCACGGTGATGGTCACCTACCAACTGCAGGTCAGCTGGTTGCCGGCCTCTCTGGCCGGGCTGGTGATCGGGGCCCTGTTCATCCTGCCGTATGTGCTGTTCTCGGCCACCTCGGGCCAGTTGGCCGACAAGTGGGACAAGACGCGGCTGATCCGCCTGGTCAAGTCGCTGGAGATCGCCATCATGCTGATCGCCGCCTGGGGCTTTGTCAGCGGCCTGGTGCCGGTGTTGTTGCTGTGCACTTTCCTGATGGGGCTGCACAGCACCCTGTTCGGGCCGGTCAAGTTCGCCTACATGCCCCAGGTGTTGAGCGAGCGCGAGCTCACTGGCGGCAACGGCATGGTCGAGATGGGCACCTTCGTGGCCATCTTGCTGGGTCAGGTGGCGGGTGGGCTGCTGGTGGCGGTGCCGGCGATCGGGCATGCCGAGGTGGCTGGGGCCTGCGTGCTGCTGGCCCTGTTGGGGCGTGGCGTGGCGCAGGCGATCCCGGCCACGCCGGCCACCGATCCGGGGCTGAAGATCAACTGGAACCCGGTCAGCGAGACCTGGCGCAACCTGCGCCTGGCACGTGAAAACGTGGTGGTGTTCCGATCGCTGCTGGGCATCAGCTGGATGTGGTTCTTCGGCGCGGTGTTCCTGAGCCAGTTCCCGAGCTTTGCAAAAGAGGTGCTGCATGGCGACGAGAAGGTGGCCTCGCTGCTGCTGGTGGTCTTCTCGGTGGGCATCGGCATCGGCTCGCTGCTGTGCGAGGTGCTGTCGCGCCGCCATGTCGAAATCGGCCTGGTGCCCTTGGGCGCCATCGGCATGAGCGTGTTCGCCATCGACCTGTACTTTGCTTCGCGCGGCCTGCCGCCGGCCGAGCAGATGGGCCTGGCCGCGTTCGTGGCCCAGCTGGCGCACTGGCACGTGATGGCCGACCTGCTGCTGCTGAGCCTGTTTGCGGGCCTGTACAGCGTGCCCATGTATGCCCTGATCCAGATGCGCAGCCAGCCCACCCACCGGGCCCGCATCATCGCGGCCAACAACATCCTCAATGCGCTCTTCATGATCGGCAGCTCGGTGATGGCCGGGGCCCTGCTCGGCGCGGGCCTGAGCATCCCGCAGGTCTTTCTGTTCGTGGGCTTGGCCAACGCGGTGGTGGCCGGCTACATCTTCCTGCTGGTGCCTGAGTACCTGCTGCGCTTCGTGGCCTGGGTGCTTTCGCGCTGCATCTACCGCTTCCGGGTGCGCGGCGATGAGCATCTGCCGGTGACGGGGGCGGCCGTGCTGGCCTGCAACCACGTGAGCTTTGTCGACGCGGTGCTGCTGATGGCGGCCAGCCCGCGTCCGATCTACTTCCTGATGGACCACCGCATCTTCCAGACCCCCTTGCTGGGCACGTTGTTCCGCCTGGCCAAGGCCATTCCGATCGCGCCTCAGAAGGAAGACCCGGCGGCCTACGAGGCGGCCTTCGAGCGCGCGGCCCAGGTGCTGCGCGAGGGTGATCTGCTGGCCATCTTCCCAGAGGGCGGCATCACCCGCGACGGTCAGTTGCAGCCCTTCAAGGGCGGCATCGTGAAGATCCTGCAGCGCGCCGAGGCCGACGGCCTGAGTGTGCCGGTGCTGCCCATGGCGCTGACGAATCTGTGGGGCTCGTTCTTCAGCCGCATCGAGCAGGGCGGTGCCATGGTGCGCCCGTTCCGGCGTGGCCTGTTCAATCGCGTCGGCTTGGAGGTGGGCTTGCCCATGGCCCCCGCCGGTCTCAGCCCCGAGCGCCTGCGCGAGCAGGTGGCGGGCCTGCTCGCGAAGGGCTGAGCCTCAGTCTTCCACCTGGAAGCTCAGGCCCGCATGGGCCTGCAGCCGGGCGATGAGCCGGGCGCCCATGGCCGCGGCCGGGGTCCAGATGCCGCCCGGTGTCGCGGTGCTGTCGAGCAGCAGGCAGGCAGCGGCCTCGCTGATCATCTTCGAGGTCGAGCCATAGCCTGGGTCGCGGTCGCCCTTCACGCCCACCTTCAGGCTGTGACCGGCGCTGTCCTGGCCCAGGAACAGCACATCGTAGTAGCCGGCCTCGCGCTCCTCGCGCGAGGGGCCTTCGCCCGGCTTGGGGCCTTCGTCCGAACCCATCGATTTGTCATTGGCCACCGCCTGGGCAATGGCCTGGCCTTTTTCGCCAGCCCCGGTGACCAGCATCTCGTCGTAGACGAAATCGGCCCCGTAGGCCTGCTGCAGCAGGAAGTTGGAGCGGTGCACATTGCGGGTGTTGATCGCCGCCATCACGAAGGGGGCCACCCACAGGCCCAGGGCCTCGTCGAGCTCGGGCTTGTTGCCCGAAGGCTGGCGCGGGCCCTCGAAGCCCGGCGTCAACGAGAAGGGGTTGCGCAGCAGGGCCAGCACGCCGGGGTCGCTGGCAGCGGCGGCCATGGTGGCCTTCAGGCTGGCGGCGGTGCCGCCCGAGAAGGTGCCCTTCATCTTGCGCACCCGGCCCCGCACGCGCTGGGCGGGCTGGCCGAAGCGGGCCTTCATCTCGGTCTGCAGCAGCAGCACGCCCAGGTCGAAGGGGATGGAGTCGAAGCCGCAGGAGAACACGATGCGGGCACCGCTGGCGCGGGCCTGGGCTTCGTGGGCATCGATCATGTGCCGCATCCACGCGGGCTCGCCGCACAGGTCGACGTAGTCCACGCCGGCCTGGGCGCAGGCGGCCACCAGCTCGTTGCCGTACAGCTGGTAGGGGCCCACCGTGGTCAGCACCAGGCGGGTCTGGGCCATCAGGGCCTGCAGGCTGGCCGGATCGGCGCTGTCGGTCACCACCAGCGGGGTGTCGGCCGGGGCGCCCAGCTCGTCACGCACCGCGGCGAGTTTGCTGGCGCTGCGCCCGCCCATGGCCCAGCGCAGCGGGCCGCCGGCCGGGTACTGGCGCAGCAGGTACTCGACCACCAGGCGGCCGGTGAAACCCGTGGCGCCGTGCACCACGATGTCAAAGGGTTTGCTCATGAGGGTTCCTTGGAAAATCGTTGCCGCGCCCAAGGCCACAGGCGGCCATGAGCGCGAAGGCCGCGATTTTCCAGCCCGTCCGTCGGCGGTGCTGTCGCGCAGGTGCTTCAGCCGGCCTGGGCGATGGCCGAGAAGGCTTCGGCGCCCAGCTTGCGCCCCTGCCGGTCGACCACGCTGCTCAAGGCCTTGAAGGCGCTGGCCTGCAGGGCGTCGGGCAGGCGCACGAAGCTCAGGCCTTCGACCACCGAATCGCCCTTGAGCAGGGCCCACATCAGAAAGCGCAGGGCCCGTGCCGTCTCGGCCGGTTTGTCGCTCACCCGGGGCATCAGCACGAAGGTGCCCATGGTGATGGGCCACACGCCTGGCCCGGGCAGGTTGGCCAGGCTGGCATGGAAGTTGGCCTTCAGGGCCCAGTCGCTGGCGCGCAGGGCGGCCTTGAAACCGGCCACGCCGGCGTTGGCGAACTCGCCGGCGCTGTTGCGCAGCAGCACCGGGTTCAGGCTGTTGGCGCCCACGTAGTTGAAGTCGACATAGCCGATGGCACCCGGCGTCTCCTGCACCGTCCGCACCACGCCATCGCTGCCCTTGGCACCGGTCACGTGCTCACCCCAGGCCAGGCTGGTCTTGGTGCCCAGGCGCTCCTTCCAGGTCGGGCTGATGCGCGAAAGGTAGTCGGCCACGTACCAGGTGGTGCCCGAGCCGTCACTGCGCCCCACCGGGCGGATGGCCAGATCGGGCAGGCTGAGGTCGGGGTTCAGGGCGGCGATCTCGGGCGCCGACCAGCGTGTGATGCCGCCCAGGTAGATCTGCGCCAGCACCTCGCCCGTGAGGCGCAGCCGGCCCCGCGCAATGCGCGGCAGGTTCACCACCGGCACGGCCCCGGTCACGAAGGTGGGCACCAGCACCAGCTGATCGCGGTTCAGCTCGGCCTCGGGCGGCGCCACGTCCGAGGCCCCGAAGGCCACTTCCTGGGCGCGGATCTTCTTCAGGCCGGCCGACGAGCCACTCGCCTCGTATTGCAGCTGCACATCCTGGGTCTTGCCGTAGGCGGCGGCCCAGGCCCGGTACAGCGGGGCCGCGGCCGAGGAGCCGGCCCCGGTCAGGGTCTCGGCGGCACGTGCTGTGCCCCAGGCCGTGGCCAGCAGCAGCGACAGCGTGGCGCGGCGGCTCAGGGCAGGGGTCTGGGCATCATTCAGGAGGGGCTGGTCGGGGTGTCGGTTCATGGCGCGGTCGGACAACAAGCGCGCGATGATACGGTGGGTGTGTGACAGATTTCACGGATTGCCGGGTCCCCCGCCGACTTCGGGGGTGATTGCAAGGCGCGGCACAATGCTCAGCATGCCAAGCGCCTCCCGACCCCAGTCCATTCTCTTTGTTTGCATGGGCAACATCTGCCGCAGCCCGACTGCGCAGAGCGTTATGCATCACAAGTTGCAGGCGCTGGGCCTGGGCTCGCAGGTGCAGGTGGATTCCGCGGGCACCCATGGCTACCACGTGGGCAGCGCGCCAGATCCCCGTACGCAGGCGCATGCGACGAAGCGTGGATACGACATGGCCGGGCAACACGCTCGGCAGATTGAACAGGCGGACTTTGCCCGGTTCGATCTGATTTTGGCGATGGATAGAGCCAATCTGGCGCGTTTGCGCCAGGTCTGTCCGGCGCTTCATCAGGCCAAACTGCATTTGTTGGGCGAGTACGGACCTGAGCAAGAGCCGTTTGAAGTGCCCGACCCCTATGACGGCGGGGCTTCAGGCTTTGAGCGGGTTCTCGACCTGATTGAGCAGGCTTGCGACGGTCTGCTGGCTCGGCTCAAGCTGCCAGTGCCACCCCCAGCCTGATCAGCGAGGCGTCCGAGCCCACTGGCCCGATCAGTGACACCCCCAGCGGGGCGTCGGCCTGGGCCTGGCGGGCCAGCGGCAGCGAGACCTGGGGCAGGCCGCCCAGGCCGGCCACGCACAGCATGTGGATGGCGCGGTTGCGATAGTCCTCCAGCGCCGATTCGGGTTCGCTGCGCAGCGGTGCCACGTCGGGCATGGTGGGCAAGAGCAGCACGCCGTCGTGCCCCAGCAAGGCGCGCATGTGGGTCTGGAAACGGCCACGGAAAGCTTCGGCCTCGGCCACCTGGGCATCCGTCACCTGACGCGACCAGGCGAAGCGCTCGGCCACGCCCGGGCCCAGCGGTGGGGCGTAGCGCTCGATCAGCGGGCCATCGGTCATCCAGGCCTCGCGGCCCTGCAGGTAGCGGAAGTTCCAGTACATGGCCTCGAAAGAATCCAACATCACCGTGCAGGCCGCAGTCGGCCCCCACAGGGTTTCGGCCCGGGCCAGCACCGGTTGAACGGCGGCCACGGCAGCTTCCTGTGCAAAGGCCCACAGGTCTTCCGGTTTCAGCAGTCGGGGGCGCGCGGGCAAATCCGTGCTGTCTTCGCCGAGCAGCACATCGGCCACGCGCGTGAAGGTCAGCGGGTCACGGGCGAAAAAGCCGCAGGTGTCGAAGCTGGGCGCCAGGTCCAGCGCGCCGGCCAGCGAGATGCGGCCATGGCTGGGGCGCAGTCCGTACAGCCCGCAGTGGCTGGCCGGGGCTCGCACCGAGCCACCGGTGTCGGTGCCCAGCGCGAAGTCCACCAGGCGCGAGGACACGGCCGAGGCCGAGCCCGAGGACGAGCCGCCCGTGATGCGCTCTGGCGCAGCCCCGTTGAGGGGGGCGCCGAAGTGGGCGTTGTTGCCGTTCATGGAGAAGGCCAGTTCATCGGTGACGGTCTTGCCGGCAAAGGCGGCACCGGCGTCGAGCAGGCGCTGCACCGTGGGGGCCGTGCGGGTCTTCAGGCCCGACAGGGCCAGCACGATCGGGTTGCCGCCGCCCGTGGGGTAGCCGGCCACGTCGAACAGGTCTTTGACGCCGAAGCGCAGGCCCGACAGAGGCCCGGTGGCCGCATGGGGCACGGGCGTGTCGGGGTAGGGCACAAAGGCATGTGCGGGGTCATGCAGCGGCATGGGGTTCTCCAACAGGGTGTTCGGGCTGGGGTGCGGCGGTGCGTTCGGGCACCTGCCACTGGAAGCAACGCACCGCGTGGTCGGCGCTCACCGACTCCACCGGCGGCTGGCTGCTGCGGCACAGGTCGCTGGCGCGCGTGCAACGTTCTGCAAACGAGCAACCCGGCGGCAGGTGGGCCAGATCGGGGGGGGAGCCACTGATGGTCTGCAGGCGCTGGCCGGGCACCATGGCCCCGTGTGAGCGGCTGCCCAGCAGGGCCTGGGTGTAGGGGTGGCGCGGGGCACGGATCAACTCGCGCACGGCGCCTTCCTCGACGATGCGTCCGCCATACATCACGGCCACACGGTCGGCCACCTCGACGGCGGCGCCGATGTCGTGGGTGACGAAGATCACCGACAGGCCCAGCTCGCGCTGCAGCTCGCGCAACAGCAGCAGGATCTGGATCTGCACCGTGGCATCCAGCGCGGTGGTGGGCTCGTCGGCCAGCAGCACCTGGGGCTTGCAGGCCAGGGCCAGGGCGATCATGGCGCGCTGGCGCATGCCGCCCGACATCTCGTGCGGGTAGGCCTGCAGCCGGCGTGCCGGGCTGGGGATGCGCACCTGCTCGAACAGGGCCAGGGCGCGGCGCTCGGCCTCGGCGCGGCTCACGGGCTCGTGGCGGCGGATGGCTTCGACGATCTGCTGGCCCAGGGGGTAGACCGGGTCGAGGGCCAGCAAGGGCTCCTGGAAGATCATCGAGGTCGTCTTGCCGCGGTAGTCGTTGAGCTCGCGCGGGTTCATGGTCAACACATCGCGCCCGGCCACCAGCACCTTGCCGCGCATCTGGGTGCGGCGCTCAGGGTGCAGGCGCAGCAGGGTGCGCAGGGTCACGCTCTTGCCCGAGCCCGATTCGCCGATCAAGGCCATGACCTGGCCGCGCGCCACGTTCAGCGTCACGCCATTGACGGCCTGCACCGGCCGCTTGCCGCCGGTGAAGGTGACACACAGGTCTTCGATCTGAACCAGCGGGCTGGGATCTGACAGGGGGCTGTTCATGCCAGGGCCTCTTTGACGTTCAGGGGGCGCAGCAGATTGCTGGGGTCATGCAGCGAACGACCGGGCGCCTTCGGGTGTTCGCTGCCGCGTTCGTGCACCAGGCAGCGCACTTCGTGCAGCGGGCTCACGGGGCTGCGCTCGGGCACCTGGCGGGCGCAGGCCGGTGCAGCGATCGGGCAGCGCGGGTGGAAGCGGCAGCCACCGGGCGGGTTGATGGGGTTGGGTGGGTCGCCGCTGAGGGCCGGGGCCTCGGTGCGGTGGTCCGGATCCATCGAGGGCACGGATGACAGCAGGGCCCGGGTATAGGGGTGGGCCGGGGTGTCGAACAGAGCGCCGGCGGGGCCCACCTCGACCACCTCGCCGAGGTACATCACCAACACGCGGTCGCTCATGTAGCGCACCACGTTCAGGTCGTGGCTGATGAAGACATAGGTCAGGCCGAATTCGGCCTTCAGGTCCAGCAACAGATTGAGGACCTGGCTTTCCACCGATTTGTCGAGGGCCGAGACGGCCTCGTCCAGGATCAGCAGGCGCGGGCGCAGCGCCAGGGCGCGTGCGATGTTGACGCGCTGGCGCTGGCCGCCCGAGAGCTCGTGCGGGTAGCGCCCGGCAAAGCGCGCCGGCTCCAGCCCGACGCGGGCCAGCAGATCGTGGGCCCGGCCCATGGCCTCGCTGGCCGACACGCCGTGCACCCGCGGGCCGAAGGCAATCGAATCCTCCAGGGTGAGGCGCGGGTTGAGCGAGGCATAGCTGTCCTGGAACACCATCTGCACCTGGCGGCGGAACTCCTTGAGCGGCAGGTCGCGACTGCCCACGGTGCGGCCGTCGAACACGATCTGACCGGCGGTGGGCTCCAGCAGCTGCATCAGCAGCCGGGCGGTGGTCGATTTGCCACAGCCCGATTCGCCGACCACGCCCAGGGTTTCGCCCTTGAGCACCTCGAAGTTCACGCCATCGACGGCGCGCACCTCGCCGCGGCGCCGTCCGAGCAGCCCGCCCTTGAGGGGGAAGTGCTTGATCAGCCCTCGGATGGTCAGCAGTGGCTGGGCCGGACCGCCCACGTCTTCAGTGCCCAGCGGGGCCTGTGCGACGGTCTTGGGGAGTGAATGCCAGGTGCTCATGCGGCCCCCTTGTTGTCCATGGCCGAACGCAGGCCGTCCGACAGCAGGTTGAAGCTCACCGAGGTGATGAAGATCATCACCCCGGGCAGCGCCGCCACCGCGGGCTGGGTGTAGATGGCGGTGCGCAGGGTGTTCAGCATCAGGCCCCATTCCGGCTCGGGTGGCTTCACCCCCAGGCCCAGAAAACTCAGGCCGCTGGCCAGGATCATCGAGACCGAGATCAGGCTGGTGGCGTAGACGAAGATCGGCCCCAGCACATTGCCCAGCACGTGTACCCGCACGATGGTGAAGGCGCTGGCCCCCGAGGCACGGGCCGCATCCACGTAGTCGCGGTTGCGCACCTGGGTGGTCACGGCCTCGGCCACGCGGGCGATCTGGGGCACGAACACCACGGTCAGCGCCACCAGCGAGTTCAGGATGCCCGCGCCGAGCGCGCCCGACAAAGCGATTGCCAGCAGCACCGAGGGGAAGGCATAGAACACGTCGATGGTGCGCATGATCACGGTGTTCAGGGGGCCGCCGGCGTAGCCCGCGACCAGACCGATCAGAGAGCCGAACACGAAGGCGCACAGCACCGGCGCCAGGCCCATGAACAGCGACAGCCGGGCGCCGATCATCAGGCGCGACATCAGATCGCGCCCCAGCTCATCGGTGCCCAGCACGAAGCCAGGCGTGCCGATCGGTTTGAGGCGCTTGAGCATCGAGGCCGCATAGGGGTCGGCCGGGGTGATCCAGGGGCCCAGGGCGGCCAGCAGCATCAACAGCAGCACCACCGCGGCGGCGGCCATGGCCACGCGGTCGCGCAGCAGCCGGTGCAGCACCGATTGCCAGTAGCCCGGCGAGGTCTGCACGGTCACGGGCAAGGTGCGCCGGCGGGGGGCCAGGGTCATCGACATGAGGGGACTTCCTTCGGGTCAGAGATCGGTCAGGCCCGTGCAATGCGCGGGTCGAGCAGGGTTTGCAACAGGTCCACGATCAGATTCAGCAAGACGAAGAACAGGGCCAGCACCAGGATGGTCCCCTGCAGCAAGGGCAAGTCGCGCTGGAAGATGGCCGAATTCAGCAGAAAGCCGGTGCCGGGCCAGGAGAACACGGTCTCGATCAGGATCGAGCCGCCCAGCAGATAACCCAGTTGCAGGCCCATCACGGCCAGTGCGGTGGGGGCAGCGTTCTTCAGCAGATGGCGGAACACGCCGAGTTGGGTCAGGCCGCGGGCGCGCAGGCCGACGATGAATTCCTGCTCCAGGATCTCGGCCACCAGCGCACGCACGGTGCGCGAGATGATGCCCATCGGGATCACCGACATGGTCACGGCCGGCAGCACCAGGAACTTCAGGTGCTCCCAGTCCCAGGCCCAGCCCTCGGAGCCCGAGGGGCCGGCGCCGGTGGCGGGCAGCCACATCAGGCTGGACGAGAAGATGATGACCATCACCATGCCCAGCCAGTAGTGGGGCACGCTCACGCCCAGCACCGACAGCAGCGAGGCCAGCTTGTCGACCCAGGAGTTGCGGAAGAAGCCCGCCACAAAGCCGAACAGGCTGCCCAGCACGAAGCCGATGGCGGTGGCCACCACGGCCAGGCGCAGGGTGTTGCCCACGGCCTTCATTACCTCGGCTGCCACCGGCCGGCCGGTGGCGATCGAGGTGCCCAGATCGCCCTGGGCCGCCCGCCACAGCCACAGGCCGAACTGCTCGGGGTAGCTGCGGTCGAAGCCGTAGAGCTGGCGCATCTGCGCCGCCAGTTCGGCCGAGGCGTCGGGTGGCAGGATGGACACCAGCGGGTCGCCCGGCGCCAGGTGCACCAGGGCAAAACACACCAGGGACACGCCCAGCATGATGGGCAGGGCGTAGCTCAGGCGGCGCAGCAGGTAGGTGAACATGGCGGGGCCCCGGTCGCGTTTCAGTCCATCGTCATGGTGGCGATGTCGATGAACCAGCTGCGCGGCTGCACCACGTTCTTCACCTTGGCCGACAGCGCGCGCGGGCCCACGTCGTGGGCGATCCACACAAACGGGGCTTCGTCGACGATGCGGGCATGCAGCTTGGCCAGGGCGGCATCGCGCGCCTTGTCGTCAAAGCTGGTGCGGGCATCGGCCACCAGCTTGTCGATCTCGGCATTGCCGAAATAGCCCCAGTTGTTGGACACCGGCGGGAAGGTCTTGGTGCTCACGAAGCGCACCATGGCAAAGAACGGATCCATCGCGGCGAAGCTCACGTTGATGGCGTTGCTGCCGTTGGCCGAGGGGTCCTTGGCCCCTTTGCGCCAGTTGGTGAACAAGGTGTTCCACTCGATGACGTCGAACTGCACATCGAAGAAGCATTGCTTGAGCGACTGCTGCACGAACTCGTTCATCGGCAGCGGCTGCATCTGGCCCGAACCCGAAGCCGAGATCTGCACCTTCACCTTGACCGGCTTGGCAGCCGAGAAGCCGGCCTGGCTCATCAGTGCCTGGGCGGCCTTGACGTCGTACTTGATGTCAAACGACGGGTTGCCCCACCACGGGTGTCCGGGAGGCACGGTCCCCTTGGGCACAGCCATCATGCCGCCCAGCATCTGCTTGAGGCCTTCGCGGTCCACGCACAGGTTGGCGGCCTGGCGCACGCGTTTGTCCAGCCAGGGCGAGCCCTCGGCAAACGACAGCTGCCACGGCCAGACGTGGGGTTGGGCGTTGCTGTAGAGCTTGAAGCCACGCTGCTTGATCTGCTCCATCGCATCCGGTGCCGGCGCCTCGATCCAGTCCACCTGGCCCGACAGCAGGGCGGCGGTGCGGGCATTGGCCTCGGGCATGGGCAGCATCACCACCTTGTCGATCTTGGGCGTGCGCTTGGGGTCCCAGTAGCCTTTGTTGGCCGCCACTTCCAGGCGTTCGCGGGGCACGAAGCGGGTCATGTGGAAGGGGCCGGTGCCCGAGGCATCGGCTGCAAAGGCCGCCCAGGCCTGCTTGCTGCGCTCAGCCGGGTCGCTCACGCTGGCCGGCACCGCCTTGAGCTTGGCCTCCCAGTGCGCAGGCGAGGCCATGAAGAGATTGGTCAGATTGATCGGCAAGAAGGAGTCGGGTTCGCTGGTGATCAACTCCACCGTGTGCTCGTCGATCTTGCGCGCCGACTTCAGCGTGGGCATGCGTGAGGCCGTCACACCCACCTGGCTGGCGTCGAACTGCGGGGCTTCCTTGTCGAGCACCTTGCGCACGTTCCACACCACAGCATCGGCGTTGAAGGGGCTGCCGTCATGGAACTTCACGCCGCTGCGCAACTTGAACACCCATTTGGTCTTGTCCTTGGCGTCCACGGCCCAGCTCAGGGCCAGGCCGGGGATCAGCACGCTGGGCGCATCGGCCTTGGACAGGTCCCACTGCGTGAGCGAGTCGTACATCGGGATGCCGGTGAAGCGGTTGCCTTCGAAGCCCTGGTCGGGCTGGCCCAAGGTGCGGGGGATGTCCCCGGCCGTCATCGCGATGCGCAAGACCTTGTCCTGTGCCTGGCTGCCAGTGGCGGCCAGCGAGGCCGCCAGCAATGTCAGCACGGCGGGGGCGCGCAGCCAGGACATGGGGAAACGGGGGACCAAGCGATTCATGGAGTGCTCCTGCTAACCAGTCAAGATTGAATGCAGCAACACGCAAGTAACATGCCAACGTTTTGATGCCATTCCGAAGGACGCTTGGTCCGCAACAGTGCATGCAGCCCTGTCGTGGTGCCAGGTGTGTCGAACCGGTCTGGAAGCCCTTGCCGCCTGCCCGGAGCCCACCATGTCCCTGGCCTACAACCTGGCCCGTTTTGACCTGATCTCGATCCGCCTGGCCGTGGCCTGTGCGCAAAGCGGCAGCCTGACTGCGGCCGCGCGTGAGGGCCATCTGGCCCTGGCGGCAGCCAGCCGACGCCTGCGCGAATTGGAGGACGCCACCGGCGGCCCGCTGTTCGAGCGCCATGCCAAGGGCCTGACCCCCACCCCGGCCGGACGCCTGTTCGTCAAGCACGGCCTGAGCCTGCTGCAGACCCTGGACCAACTCACCCGCGAGCTGGGCGATCTGCGCCAGGGCATCGCACGCCACATCCGGCTGTGTGCCAGCACGGCGGCCATCAACCAGTTCCTGCCTGCGCTGCTGGCGCACTTCGGCGAGCTGCATCCCCAGATGCGGGTGGACCTGGAGGAGCAGGTGTCCGACACCGTGGTCCGCACCCTGCGCGAGGGGCGGGCCGATCTGGCGGTGTTCGTGGAAGGGCCCGACACCAGTGGCCTGAGCACCCGGCATTTCCGGGACGACGAACTCATCCTGGTGCTGCCGGCGCACCATGCGGTGGCCAGCGCCACGCCGCCACGTCAGCCCGTGGCCTTTGCCAGCCTGCTTGACGAGCAATGGATCAGCCTGGCGGCCGGTGCCGCCATGCTGCAACAGCAACAGCAGGCCGCGCTGGCCGTGAACAAGCCCTTGCGGCTGCGCATGCAGGTGCGCAGTTTCGATGCGGTGTGCCACATGGTGGCCTCGGGCCTGGGCCTGGCGGTGCTGCCCAAGGCGGCCACGCTGCCCATCGTGCGGGCCATGAAACTGGCCTGGCGCCCCTTGGCCGACCCCTGGGCCCGGCGCCGCCTGCTGGTGGCCACGACCGAGGGCGCGGTGGATGAAGGGGTGCGGTTGCTGGCCGATTTCCTGGTGGCCGACCCCGGAAAATCCCGCGACAACATTTCACATTAGTTACTTTATAGTCGGTGAAACAAAGCGCTTGGTTGTTGAACTGCAAGGTTCAGGGACTGCTCGCGCGGCCTCGGCCCTTCAACAGGTAGCCCATGTCATCAGATGCACTGATCCCGTTTCTCCAGGAGCCCGATTCGCCCGAGGCACCGCAGCCCCCGCCAGGGGAGCCGGTGCTGCCGCCATGGCGGGTGCTGGTGGTCGATGATGATCGCGATGTGCACGACAGCACCGGCTACGCCCTGCGTGGGCTGGAACTGGTGGGGCGGCCGGTGGAACTGCTGCATGCCTATTCCAGTGCCGAGGGGCTGATGCTGCTGCGCCACGAGCAGGACGTGGCGGTGATCTTGCTCGATGTGGTGATGGAGACCGAGCACGCAGGTCTGGCCATGGTGGACAACATCCGCAACGGTCTGGGACTGCACAACACCCGCATCATCCTGCGCACCGGCCAGCCCGGGCAGGCGCCCGAGATCGAGACCATCCGGCGCTACGACATCAACGACTACAAGACCAAGAGCGAGCTGACCCGCGCCAAGCTGTACGCCACCCTGACGGCCGCGGTGCGCTGCTACGACCAGTTGTGCCGCCTGGACGCCAGCCGCCGCGGCCTGGAGAAGATCGTCGCGGCCAGCAACCAGTTCATGGCCGAGCAAGGCCTGCAGACTTTTGCTGAGGGGGTGATCACCCAGATCGCCAGCCTGATCGGTATCCATCCCGAAGGCCTGGTGTGCGCGAGCACCGATCCCGTGCCAGGTGCCGAACAGGCCCCCGACTTCGTGGTGATCGCTGCCGCCGGGCCCTACCGGCATCTGATCCAGAAGCGGCTGGGCGAGATTGCAGACCCTGAGATCGTGCAGGCCCTCAGCCGTTGTCTGGCCGACCGCCAGGGGCAGGTGGGACAACGCAGCCTCACCTTGTTCTTCTCGGGGCGCGACGGGCAGGACTTTGCCGCCTATGTGGCGGCGGCGGAGCCGCTGCGCGAAGTGGACGCCCACCTGCTGGAGGTGTTCTGCACCAACATCGCCCTGTGCGCCTCCAATGTGTCGCTGTTCATGCGCCTGCGCAACGTGGCCTTTGTCGATCGCATGCTGGGCATTCCCAATCGCACGGCCCTGGTCCAGCACCTGGACGAGCAGGTGGCGGCCGGCGAGCTCAAGGAACTGGTGCTGGCGCTGATCGATGTGGACCAGTTTGCCGAGACCAACGACATGTTCGGGCACCGCTATGGCGATCTGTTGCTGGGCGCGATCGCACAGCGCCTTTCGCAGGCCCTGGTCAGCCGTTGCTACATTGCACGGGTGGCCGGCAACACCTTTGCGGTCGTGGGCCATGAAGGGGTGGTCAACCCCGAAGAGTTGCGCTCCCTGTTCGACGCGCCATTCCAGGTCGAGGAGATCAATCGGCGCCTGTCGGTCTCGATGAGCCTGGTGCGTTGCGCCGAGGTGCCGGCGCTCAATGGCAGCGAGTTGCTCAAAGATGCCTCGATCGCCATGAAGCGCGCCAAGGCCGCCGGCCAGGGGCGCATCGAGTACTACTCGGCCGCGCTGGGAGCCGACTCGAAAGAGCGCACCCGCCTGCTGCATGGTCTGCATCGGGCCTTTGATCACGACCGTCTGTTCGTGGTCTACCAGCCCCAGGTCTCGCTGTTGACCGGGGCGGTGCTTGGGGTGGAAGCCCTGATGCGCTGGCGCGCCGAAGACGGTTCGCTGGTGCCGCCCGACCGCTTCATCCCGGTGGCCGAGCGCTCGGGCCTGATCGTGGGCCTGGGCACCTGGGTTTTGCGCACGGCCTTGAGTGATCTGGGGCGGCTGCACCAGTTGGGCTGGCGACCGCTGCGCATGGCGGTCAACGTGTCGGCGGTTCAGTTTGGCCAGCCTGATTTTCTGCAGACCCTGGACGAAGCCCTGCACGACAAGCAGATCGCGCCCGATTGCCTGGAGCTGGAGATCACGGAATCGGTGTCGATGGTGGGCATGGAACGGGTGGCCGCCGTGATGCGGGAGATCCGCAGCCGGCAGGTCGCGGTGGCGATCGATGATTTCGGCACCGGCTTTTCGTCGCTCTCCTACCTGGATCAATTGCCGGCCGACCGGCTCAAGATCGACCGGGCCTTTGTGGAACTGCTGGAAACCGAGCGGCCCGGCGCCCGCATCGCGCGGATGATCGTGCCCCTGGGCCATCAGCTGGGCATGAAGGTGTTGGCCGAAGGGGTGGAGACCGAACGCCAGGTGGCCATCCTGCGTGATCTGGGCTGTGATGAGGCCCAGGGCTATCTGTATGCGCGCCCCATGCCTTTTGAGGTGCTGTGCGAATGGCTGGCGCGCCATCCGGTGGGGATGGCCGCCTGAGCCCCCACGCTCCCTCACTTCATGTGGTCTCTGCCCCCCAAGGGGGCCGCAGGCCGCCTTGGGGCGGCCCGGCGCCGGCCTGGACTGACGGCCCCCACGCTCCCTCACTTCATGTGGTCGCTGCCCCCCGAGGGGGCCGCAGGCCGCCTTGGGGCGGCCCGGCGCCGGCCTGACCGCTTCGTTTGAGGTTGGCTGGACGCTCTCCGCTGTTAGCTCCGAGCCCTTTGGGCTGTCAAAACCGGGGTTTTTCCACCAGGGTGCTCAGGGGCAGGTCGGCGATCTCCTGCAGCAGCAGGGCCAGTTGGCGGGCGGCGGCGTCGATCAGGGCGTGGCCCTTGTCGGCCGTGGCGGCGGCGGCGTTGCCAGCCGCGCCGGCCGGGTTGTAGTCTTACATCTGCCAGCCCAGCTTGGCGCTGCGGCCATTGCCCAGCAGCGTGTAGCGGGCCGCGCGGTCTTGCGAGCTGCTGTGAAAGTGGCGCGCCTGCGCCATGTCCACCCGTTCGGGTTGCAGTGCCAGCATCATCGAGGTTTCGATGTCGCCGGCATGGATGCCGAAGCGGTGCTCATCGGGGCCGAATCGGGCTTCCAGTTCCGGCGGCAGCGGCAGGTTGAACCAGCTGCTGCCGTAGACGATCAGGTCGCAGCGGCTGCGCAACTCACGCGCCACGATGTCGAGCAGGCTCACCTGGCCGCCATGGCTGTTGAACAGCAGCAACTTGCGCACCCCGGCCCGGGCCACGCACTCGCCCAGTTCCACCCAGAGCCGGATCAGGGTCTCGGGCGACAGCGTCAGCGTGCCGGCAAAGCGCTGGTGTTCGGGGCTCAGGCCCACCGCCTGGGTGGGCAGGAACAGGGCAGGCAGCGTGGCCGGCAGGTGGGCCAGGCTGGCGGCCACGATGCCCTCGACCAGCGCCGTGTCCACGTTCAGCGGCAGGTGCGGGCCATGCTGCTCGACGGCCGCCACCGGCAGCACGGCCACCACCTCGGCTGCCTCGCCGCTGGCCTGCAGTTGGGCAAAATCACGGGCACTCAGGTCGGCCCAGAAGCGCGATGGGAGGATCATCCGTGCATCTTAGATGCGTTTGTGGTGGCAGGTGCCACCGGGGTTCGTGAGGCACTTGTTCACAGAATTGACCAACATCACCAATTTCGAGGTCGCAACCCGTTAGGATGCAGACCCATACCCACCCGAGCCCACCACAACAAGTGCCCGTTGACCTGAAATCCATGCTGCTGCCAGGGCTATGGACCGCAGTGCTTTATGCCGCCACGGGCTGGCTTTCCCTGCAGATCTGCATCCCGCCAGACTATGTCTCGCTGATGTTCCTGCCGGCTGGCATGGCATTGGGCATGGTTCTGACCCAGGGGCCTTGGGCCTTGCCGGGCGTGGCGCTGGGGTCTTTGGCGGTGCAGTGGATGGCTGGGCAGCAGGCGGGGCTGGAGAACGGGGTGTCCTGGACCCTGCTGGTGGCCCCCCTGGGGGCTGCGCTGCAGGCCTGGCTCGGGGCCTGGTTGGCCCGCCGCTGGGTGGCCTACCCCGATCCGGTCGAGACGCCTCAGCGTGTCACCTTGCTGTTGCTGGGCGTGGGGCCCCTGAGCACCATGGTCAATGCCAGTGTCTCGGTGCCGGTGCTGGTGCAGTCGGGCTTGATCCCGGCCAGCGAGGCTGCTTTCAGTTGGTGGACCTGGTGGCTTGGTGATGCTGTCGGGGCTGTGCTCGGTCTGCCCCTGGTGCTGGTGTTTCTGGGGCAGCCTGCGGCGGCCTGGCGCGCGCGCCGCCTCAGCGTGGCCGTGCCCTTGCTGCTGGCCCTGCTGGTGGTCGGGGCGGTGGTGTACGAGACCAAGACCTGGGAGGACCAGCGCATCCGCAACCAGCTCAGCCAGTATGCCCACGAACAGGCCGGGCTGCTGCAGCGACGGCTGGATGCGCAGAACGACAGCGTGCAGGCGATCGCCCGCGTGATGCAGATCAGCCGCACGGCACCCGAGGTGCCACAAGCCGAGGCCCAGGCCGATTTCTCGATCACGGTGCAGCATTGGCTGGAGCGTTATGGCGGCACGCAGAATTTCGGCTGGAGCCCTCTGGTGCAACGCTCCGAACGTGCTGCCTACGAAGCCGGCCGCTGGCCCATCAAGGGGCGTTCGGCCACCGGCGAGACCTTCGCGGCAGCACTGCGTGACAGCTACCTGCCCATCACCCTGATCGAGCCGCTGGCGAGCAACACCCAGGCCCTGGGCCTGGATGTGGCTGTGCTGCCCGCCACCGCCGACTCGGTCGCCGCCACACGGACCACGGGTCAGCCTCGTGTGAGCGAGGGCATCCGCCTGGTCCAGGAGGTGGGTGAACAGCGGGCGGTGGTGATGTATCAGGCGGTGTTCCAACCCCACAGCACCCTGCTCAAGGGCGTGGTGTCGGCGGTGTTCCGGATGGACGATGTGCTTCAGGCCCTGGGCACGGCGGCCTCCGGCCCGCACCCTGAGAGCTGCCTGATCGATCCGCAGGCTGCGCCGGGCAATCGACGCCTGGCCGGTCCGATGGGCTGCGATCAGGCCGAATGGCGCCGCGGGCCGATGGGTGTCCAGCTACCTTTGCAGTTCGGGGGGCGTGAATGGTCGCTGCAGGTACGGGCCAATGTCGGATTCCTGAATCAGGCGCGAGACCTCAGTGCCTGGGCCATGGTGGCCTTGAGCCTGCTGTGTGTGGGCTTGCTGGGGGCGTTTCTGCTGGTCATCACCGGCCAGACGCGACGCACCCAGGCCCTGGTGGAACAACGAACCCTGGAGCTGGCGGCGCTGGCGCATTACGACAGCCTCACCGGCCTGCCCAACCGCAGCCAGTGGGTCACCCGGGGCCAGGCCGAATTGAAGCAGGCCTTGCAGTCGCAGCAGGCGCTGGCGGTGCTGTTCCTCGATCTGGACCATTTCAAGCACATCAACGACACCCTGGGGCATGCCCTGGGCGATGAGCTGCTGCAGGCGGTGTCGCAGCGGCTGCAGCCCTGCCTGCAAAACCATCACCTGCTGGCGCGCATCGGGGGCGACGAGTTCGTGGCCCTGCTGCCGCAGTTGCAAGGCCCCGAGGAGGCCGCCCAGGTGGCCGAGCGCCTGCGCCGGGCCCTGCAGGCACCGCTTTACATCCAGGGGCACGAGATCAACCTGTCGGCCAGCATCGGCATCGCCTGCTACCCGCAGGATGGCGACACCCTGGACCACCTTCTCAAGCACGCCGACACGGCGATGTACGTGGCCAAGGATGCCGGCCGCAACGGCTATCAGTTCTTCATGAAGGAGATGAACGCGCGCGTGTCGCGGCGCATGTTCCTGGAGAACAACCTGCGCCGCGCACTCGAGCGTGATGAGCTGTTCCTGGTCTATCAGCCCCAGATCGATGCAGCCAGCGGGCGCATTGCCGGGGTCGAGGCCCTGGTGCGCTGGCGTCACCCCGAGGAAGGGCTGATCCCGCCTGATCGTTTCATCCCCGTGGCCGAGGATTGCGGGCTGATCGAGCCCCTGGGGGCCTGGGTGCTGCACCAGGCCTGCCGTCAGTTGCAGGACTGGACGCATGTCGGCGAGACCGAGCTGATGATGGCCGTCAACATCTCGCCCATGCAGTTCCGCAAGTCGGGCTTCATCGACATGGTGCGCCACGCGTTGAGCGCCAGCGGTGTGAACCCCGCACGCATCGAGCTCGAGATCACTGAAACCCTGCTGATGCAGCCGCTGAAAGACCTCGACAACCGCCTGCGTGAGTTGGCCGACATGGGGCTGACCTTTGCGCTGGACGACTTCGGTACGGGCTATTCCAGCCTCGGTTATCTCAAGCGCCTGCCGATTTCGCGCATCAAGCTCGACAAGTCCTTTGTGGCCGACCTGCCTGGCGACGTGGAAGATGAGGCCATCACCCGGGCCACCCTCTCCATGGCCAAGGACCTGGGCCTGCGCTGTGTGGCCGAAGGCGTGGAGACCGAAGCCCAGCGGCGCTTCCTGAGTGAGCGCGGGTGTGACACGCTGCAGGGTTACCTGTTTGCCCGGCCCATGCCGGCCGAGGAATGCCGCGACTGGCTGCGCCGATACCGCAGCGAATGGGCCGAGCTGAACGCCGCCGGGCGTGTGCCGCTGCGGGCCTGAGCCGACGGCGGTGGGCGGTCAGTCCAGGCTCAGCAGCAGGGTCTCGGCCAGGGTGCTGAGCTCGCAGTCGGGAAGGGCGCCTGGCGGGGGATGGCGCTCCAGCACCACAAAACTGCCTGCGTCCACCGCCAGCAGAGCGTGGTGCCAGGTGCCCGGGTGCAGCAGCACCCCCTGATGGCCATTGCTGATGAAGGCCTGGACATCGTCTGGGCCTGGCAAGGCCTGGGGCCGGGCCACCACCATGACAAAGCGCGAGCCTTCGAGCGGGATGAAGCTCTGGCTGGCCAGTGCGTGGCGCTCCAGCACCTGCACCGGCAGTGGGAAGCGCCTCGCATCGGCGCGGTAGATGGCCAGGCCGGGCCGGCCGCCCGCCTGCCCGAACTGCAGCTCCCATGGCAGATCCAGACGCCAGCAGCTGTGGTCATTGATGGGGCGTGCCTGTGCTGGCGGCGTGGCAAAGCCCTCCAGCACGGCACCAAAAGGGGCGAAAGCAGCGGCGTTCAGCGCTTGGGGGCGCAGCACGGTGGGGGTGAGGCAATTCATGCCGAACCGGCAAGCATGGGCCATGCCTGCCGGCAACGGCCCTGCAGGTGCCCGGTGCTCAGGCCGGGCTTTGCCGGCCGATCAGCTCGTCGAGCTGGCGACCGATTTCCTGCTCGATCTGGTCCTTGAACGAACCCAGCAGAAAACCCAGCTTGGCCTGCAGCTCGAACTGTTCGGCGTTCACGCGCAAGGTGCCTTCGGCACCGACTCGGCTGAAATGCAGCACATCCTCGGCCTCGCCCTCTTCGTAGCGGCAGCTCATGTCGAATTTGCTTTCGGCCTTCTCGGCCCAGCCTGTGGCCACTTCGCGGGCGCCGTTCAGGCCCAGGGCATGGTCGCGGTGGATGTGGATGTCGGGCAAGTTCAGTCTCCGGCTGGGTGGATGGGGGTTTCGGGGCCGGGTGATGATACCGGCGCCAGGGCTTGCAGGCGGCGTTGGCGCTCTGCCTCGGGCAGTCGGGCCAGTTGTCGCACAGCCTCGTAGAACCGAGGCCAGGCCTGCGCGGGTTCCTGCACCTGCTGTTGCTCGTACAGCGACTCGAAGGCCGGGACCAGCGCATCGTAGGCGGCCAGGGCGCCGAAGGCCGCGTTGTTGGCATTGGCCACCCATTGGTCGTAGCCGGCCTGACGCTTGGCGTCGATCTGCCAGTGCTCGCGCAGCTGAGCGTAGCGCTGCCGGAAGTCAGTCATGACCTGGGCCTTCTGCTGGGCCAGCTCGCTGCGGGCGCCGTCATCCTGGCGGGCTCGGGCATACACGGCCTCCAGGCGGGTCCGGGTGGCCCGGGTGAGGTCGCGAAAGCCCAGACGCTGGGCGTCGCTGCGGGCGTATTCCTGGCGCGCCTGCGGACTGGCCGCCTGGGCCAGCCACTGGCGCACGCCGATCAGTTCGACGGCGGTGGCAAAGGATTCATTGAAAGAGGTGTCGCCGTCCAGGTAGACCACCTGATGCGCCAGCTCGTGGAAGATCAGCCGCGCCAGCTCGCCCTCCGGGTAATGGATGAAGGTGTTGAGCAGAGGATCACCACCGGCCCAATTGAGCCAGCCCAGCGTCGAGTAGGCAGGCACTCCATAGACATGGGTCTCCAGCCCCTGCTGGCGCAGCCTGGCCGCCTCGGCCCGAGCGTCTGCGAGATCGAAGTAGCCGCGGTAGCCGATGCAGCCGGTGATCGGGAAGCACCAGGTGTGCAGGGTCAGGGCATCGGGTGGGGCTGCCGTCACGTTCCAGACCGCCGCGCCCCGGTGCAGGTCGGCATAGCGGCGATAGCTGGCGTTGTCAGGCAGGCTCAGCTCGCGCACGGCATAGTCGCGCAGGGTCTGCGCGGATGCCAGCCGGGTCTTGAGCAGGGGGGGCGTGGCCGGATCGGCCAGCCAGTCAGGGATGGGGCGTGCCGCCCGCATCAGTTGTACATGGCCGCTCACCGATTGCCAGTAGTAGCCCAGGTGGCTGCAGCCGCACAGGCCCCACACCAACAGACTGAGCAGCCAGATGCGCAGCACAACACGGATGGCCAGGGCGGTCTTGGGTGACGGATCACAGACAGTCATGGCCGGATTACAGCATGCGTGAAACCCCATCAGCCCCAGCAAAAAGGCGCCTGGCCCGTTCCGGAATCAGAACGCGCCAGGCGCCTTGTCAAACCCTGTGAAGGGCGTTTACTTGCTCAGCTCGGCCTGGGTGGCGGCGTCGAGTTCGCCGGTGGTCGGCAGTTGGCGCGACTTCTGGAACTTGGCCAGTTCACGCTTGGTGCGCGGGCCCATGGAGCCATCGGGCTTGCCGACGCTGAAGCCCAGGTCGTTGAGCTTTTGCTGGGCGGCCAGCACGCTCATGCCCGTGCTTGCGGCCGGCGCGGCCTTGGCCGCCGGCGCGTTCGGGTTCACGCCACCATCCACATTCAGGCGTCCGCCGGTGCCCAGGCCACCCTTGACCGTCTGGGCCTTGTAGTTCTGCACGGCCTTGACGATGTTGGCATACGAGTCGACGAAGGCCGCCACGATGACCTTGCCTTCAGCGGTGTTGGTGTAGCCGCCACCCAGGCCGCCGAAGCCGGCACCCAGCATGCCGCCGAAGGCGCCGAAGTCCCAGTTCTTGGCGCTGCCTTCGGCCGCTGCGATCTGCACGCTGGAGCGGTTGTCGTCCAGGGTCAGCAAGGTGCTGGCTTCCTTGGCGCTGAGGCTGCCGCCCACCAGGGCGCCCACCGAGCCGAACAGCCCACCGACCGCCGCACCGGCGCCGCCAGCGTTGTTGTTCGAGAAGGTGATCGAGGGGGTCAGCGAGTAGTCGGCCGACACCATCTGGCCTTTGCCGAAGTTCGAGTTGTTGCGCAGCTCGCCCGATTGGGCCAGGGCGCGTTCCTGCATCATGTTGTTCATGGCGCGACCCCGGTCCACCACCACGAAGCAGTTCGACTGCTGGATCAGCAGCTTCAGCACCGGGGTGGTCGGGCCCAGGTGGCGCTGCTGGGTCAGCATCACGTACCAGGGGGCGTTGGTGTCTTCGACGATGGCGATCGTGCCCAGGGTCTCCTCGCAACGCGGCAGCTTGCTGTTGGCGCCCTGGCTGTTGGCACCGCCGGCCGAGCCGGTGGCTTCGGTCTTGGCGGCGGCCGAGCCGGTTTCCATGGTGGCGCAGCCGGACAGGGCGGCCAGTGAACCGGCCAGGGCCAGCAGCGTCAGTTGGTGGGGGGTTTTGAAGGCCATGAATTGAACTCTTGTGAATGCATGCCGGGCATGCTGGTGTTGGAATGGTTCGGGTGCTCCCAGGTGCTGTTGCCTGGCGGCAAAAAGCCTGGGGATGCTAACGTCAGCCACGCAAGGTTTACAAAATTTTTTGAAAATTCACATCAGCGTTGAACCTGATACGAATCGAAAACATGAGGTCGCTTGCGTTGCAGCAAGAATTCCGGGTCAGGACGCTGTCTGTGGCGTTGTCGCAATGCAACAATCATGGGCCGTCGCGGCCGCCTCCAGGCGGTGATGTCGATGGGTCGCGCAAGGAAACATCCACCATGCTTTACAAGTTCAAGTCCAAATCCACCGCTGACCTGATCATGCTGGAGCCCAACGGGCGCCGGGTGTTGGAGATCATCGGCAAGACGCCGGGACCGCAGGGCATCATCCTGGCCTCGCAGATCGCGGCCGCCGTGGGGGCGCTCGAATCCGCCGTGGCGGCAGAGGACGCGCTGGCGGCCCAGGCCCGGGCAGAGAACCCCGAGGAAGACGAGGAGACTGCCCGGCCTCAGGGCGTGTCGTTGCGGCAGCGGGTGGCGCCGTTGATTGACATGCTGCGGCGCTCTGAGCGGGAGGGGCATGATGTGACTTGGGGGGTGTGAGGGGGGGGCTTGGCGCTGGCCAGTGGGGGCGGGCAGGCTTGCGAAGGGGCTGTGCTTCCGCTGCGCTCTGTGGCTTCTGCTCTTCTTTGAAGGGCGGAGGCCGGGGTTTCGTCCCGGCGGCCGAGCCACTTTCTTTTGCTTCGCCAAAAGAAAGTAGCCAAAGAATAGGCGACCCGGAGTCAGGGCCACTTCGTGGTTCCCTGCGCTGCTCGCGCCAGGTGGGGGCTCGCTAAACTCGCTTCGCTTGTATGTTCTAGGTGTCGGGGTGGAGGGACTCGCTTCGCACTCGGCCGCGGCAGCGGACCGACAGTTTTG